>CAJGBX010000019.1 GCA_904501685.1 Clostridiaceae bacterium | reverse complement strand
CCGGTATGTATATCGGCTCGACCGGTGAAAGAGGTCTTCATCACTTGGTTTACGAAATTGTAGATAACTCAATTGACGAGGCTTTAGCAGGCTATTGCGATAAAATAACCGTAGAAATTTTAGATGACGGAATTATCCGTGTTACCGATAACGGACGCGGTATTCCGGTCGGTATAAATCCTCAAAAGGGTATTCCTACCGTAACGGTTGTATTTACTATTTTACACGCAGGAGGTAAGTTCGGCGGAAACGGTTATAAGGTTTCGGGCGGACTTCACGGTGTAGGAGCCTCGGTTGTTAATGCTTTATCCTCCTGGCTTGAGGTTGAGGTTAAAGACGGTAAAAATATCTACAAGCAAAGATACGAAAAGGGTAATATTGTAACCGACCTTAACATTATCGGTGAAACAAATGAAACAGGTACCGTTGTTACCTTTAAGCCTGACCCGACCATTTTTACCGATACTACGACCTATGATTACGATACTCTTAAGGTAAGACTTCGTGAGCAGTCGTTCCTTAACGCAGGCATCAGGATTGAGCTTATAGATAAGCGTTCCGACGTTTTTGAGCCGAAGAATGATGAGTTCTATTATGAGGGCGGTATTAAGTCTTATGTTGAGTTTTTGTTGGAGCAGACTAAAAAGGATAAGCTCAGCGATGTAATTTATCTTTCAACTACCAACGGTGACTCAACTGCTGAAATTGCACTTTTGTGGTCAACCTCGTATGATACAAAAATTATGTCCTTTGCAAATACTTTGCACACTATCGACGGCGGTACTCACGAACAGGGATTTAGAATGAGTGTTGCCAATGTTATCAATAAATATGCTTTTGACTTTAAAAAGTTAAAAGAGGGTAACGCCCGACTAAAAGGTGAGGATATTTTAGAGGGTGTTGTTGCTGTTGTTTCGGTAAAGCTTGCCGATGCACAGTTTGAAAGCCAGACCAAGGCAAAATTGGGTAACACCGCAATAGGTAAGCTGGTTCGTGACCTTGTTAACGATAAGCTTTACCTGTATTTAGAGGAGCATCCTAATGAAGCCAAGGTTATTGTTGATAAAACAATTGCCGCATCCAATGCTCGTGAAGCAGCACAAAAGGCAAGGGATGCCTCCCGAAATAAATCGGGTATCGGCGGTAAAACCCGAATGCCTGAAAAATTAAAGGACTGCATTTCTGACGATGCAACAAAAACTGAAATCTTTATCGTCGAGGGTGATTCTGCAGGCGGCTCGGCGGTCGAGGGCAGAAACTCCACCTATCAGGCAATTTTACCGCTTTGGGGTAAAATGCTTAACGTTGAAAAAGCAAGAGAGGATAAGGTTTACGGTAACGAAAAGCTTACCCCTGTTATCGTAGCATTGGGAACGGGTATTGGTGAGAATTTTGATATTAGTAAGCTTCGTTATGATAAAATCGTCATTATGGCCGATGCCGACGTTGACGGTAGCCATATCAGAACACTTTTACTGACCTTCTTTTTCAGATATATGCCCGAGCTTATTGAAACGGGTCATATTTATTTGGCTCAGCCACCTTTGTTCCGTGTTTCAAAGGGTAAACAGCATTTTGATGCCTTTACCGAGGAAGAGCGTGATATGTATAAGGAGCAATTGGGCGGCGATAAGGTTGATATTCAGCGTTATAAAGGTCTTGGTGAAATGAATCCCGAGCAGCTATGGGAAACTACGCTTGACCCTGAAAGAAGAACCTTTTTACAGGTCACTATGGCCGATGCCGAGCTAGCCGACCAAACCTTCGATATGCTTATGGGTGATGAGGTCGAGCCGAGAAAGCTGTTTATTGAAGAAAACGCAGTATTTGCGACAGATTTGGATATTTAAGGAAAGGAGAAATCATAAAAATGGCTAAGCAAGAAAAGGTATTTTGGCCCGAAAGTCAGGATACAACCATTAAACCGGTAGAAATTGTCGATGAAATTAAATCAAGTATGCTGCAGTACGGTATGTCGGTGCTTGTAGGACGTGCTTTGCCCGATATTCGTGACGGATTCAAGCCGGTTCACCGCCGTATTCTTTATACTATGTATGAAAACGGATTGACTCCCGATAAGGCCTACCGTAAGTGTGCTGATACCGTCGGTGCAGTTTTGGGTCGTTATCATCCGCACGGTGATGCATCTGTTTATGATGCAATGGTCCGTATGGCACAGGATTTCTCTTTAAGATATCCGTTGATTGACGGTCACGGTAACTTCGGTAATATCGACGGCTTCCCTGCCGCTGCCTACCGTTATACCGAATCAAGAATGAACCGTTTGTCACTGCATATGCTTGACGATATTGAAAAGGAAACGGTTGATTTTGTACCGAACTATGACGACCGTCTGCCTGAGCCGACTGTTTTGCCGGTAAGGTTTCCGCAGTTACTTGTAAACGGTTCAAGCGGTATCGCATTCGGTATGGCTACCGAAATTCCGCCTCACAATTTAGGTGAGGTTATCGACGCTATGTGCTGTCTTATTGATAATCCCGAAGCCGAGCTATCCGAGCTTTGTGAGTTTATTAAGGGACCTGATTTTCCGACCGGCGGTATAATTATGGGCAGAAGCGGTATCCGTGCCGCTTACGCTACCGGTAAGGGAAGAATTATCGTTCGCGGTAAGACCGAAATTGAAGAACTGAATAACGGTAAGTTCAGGATTGTCATTACCGAAATTCCCTATAAGGTCAGAAAAGAGGCTCTTGTTAAGAAAATTTACGATTTGGCCGCCGAAAAGAGAATTGAAGGTATTGACGATGTTGTTGACTATTCTTCTAAGCGTGACGGCGGTATCAGAATAGTTGTAGATGTTAAAAAGGACGCAAATCCGCAGGTAGTTCTGAATAAAATTTTCTCCTATACCGACTTACAGACAACCTTCGGTGCAAATTTAATTGCTATTGTTAACGGAAAACCGCAGATTTTAACACTTAAGGAGATGTTGCAGAATAACATCGACTTCCAGTGTGAAATTGTCGAGCGTAAGACCCGTTTTGAAATGAAAAAGGCTCAGGAAAGGGCACATATTTTAGAGGCGCTGAAAAAAGCTCTCGATTTCATTGACGAGGTTATTGCAATTATCCGTTCAAGTGCCGACGTTAACACTGCAAAGCTCAACCTTTGTGAGCGTTTTGATTTTGACGATATTCAGGCTACTGCGATAGTTCAAATGCAGTTAGGTAAGCTTGCCAATTTGGAAAAGCAGAAAATTTTGGATGAGTTAGATGAAAAGCTTGCATTTATTAAGGATTGTATGGATATTTTAGCCTCAAAGGCTCGAATCCTTGATATTGTCAAGACTCATTCACTTAATCTTCGTGACCGATTTGCCGATGAACGCCGTACCGAAATCAGTGACGTTGCAGGTGAGGTCGATATTGAGGATTTGATTCCCAATGAGGAATGTATTTTGACCAAGACGGTTGAGGGTTATATCAAACGTCTGCCGAGTGACACCTATTCGACTCAGCACAGAGGCGGTAAGGGTATAACCGGAATGACTACCCGCGAGGGTGATATTGTCGAAAATATGTTTACCTGTTCCTCGCACGATTATGTGCTGATGTTCAGTAATCTGGGAAGACTGTATCGCATTAAGGCCTACGAAATTCCTGAGGGAAGCCGTACCGCAAAGGGTATGAATCTTATCAACATTTTACCGCTTATGCCGGGTGAAAAGATTATTAATATCCTGCCTCTTGACAATAAAATTGACCTTGATAATCCGTTCTATGTATGTATGATTACCAAAAACGGTACTATTAAGCGTACATCAATTGAGGCGTTTAAGAATGTCCGCAAAACCGGTATTATTGCCATTAATATTGATGAAAATGACGAGCTTGCCTATGTGTGCCGAACAAAGGGTGACGAGGAATTGATGGTTGCTACCAAGAAAGGCTTCTCGATTAGATTTAATGAAAATCAGGCTCGTGAAATGGGAAGAACTGCAAGAGGTGTACGTGCAATCCGGCTTCGTGAGGGTGACGAGGTTATCGGTATGCTGGTATGTAAAGAGGGCAAGGAGATGCTGACCGTTACCGAAACCGGTTATGGCAGAATTTCAAGCTTTGACGATTACCGTATCCAGACCCGCGGCGGTAAGGGCTTGACCAACTACCGCACCCAAAAGTACGGTGATGTTGCCGAAATAATTGCAGTAGATAATAATGACGATATTATAATGATTACCTCGAGTGGTATCATTATCCGTATCCCGGTTGAGGAAATCAGCCGATTTGCACGTCCTGCAAAGGGTGTAAGGGTAATGAGGGTCAAAACCGAGCAGGGTGAAAGAATTTTGTCGATTGCGACCGCCACCCACGACAGTGAGGAGGTTACCGACCATCCGGAGGAGGCTGAGGCTGATGCAGGTGATGTCGGCACACCTGATGAGGTTGACGATACCGACGACATTGTTGAAACCGAAACCCTTGAGGAAACCGAAGAATAATTAAAAGCAAATAAAAAAACAAAACCGCAGTGAAAACTGCGGTTTTTGTATTGGTAAACGAAAAATTATTTTTCCTTAATATTCTCTAAAGCAACACGTACTGCTTCAATAACAAATGCGGAAAAATTACAGTTTCTTCCTTTGATTGCATTTTCAACGGATTGGATAACATCATTTGGAAAACGGATAGTTTTGCTTGTTGTTGCAGGTACGTTGGGAATTTTAAATTCTTTCATACAATCACTCCGTAATACGTTCTAAAATGGTTAGATTTTCATTTATTGAATTTCCGGAACCTCGGGATAATTGCCGTTGATTATATTTTCCAAATCTACACTTGTCTCTTCCTTTGCGGTCGAGAACACAATCTGAGTTTGTGTGCTTCCAAAGGTTTGAAGCTGCCCGATAAAAATATCAAGAGCTTCGGTACTCTGAAAAGCCACCTTAATAAGCATAGAATAGTGGCCGGTAACGCAATTGCATTCCAAAACATTTGGGTGCTCCTTAACAAAGGGGTAGAAAATTGCTTTTTGCGCCGGCTGAACCTCTAGGTTGATAAAGGCAGTTATGGGATATCCTAAAAGCTTGTGGTCAACCTTGACACTGTATCCACTGATGATTCCGCTTTTCTCCAAGCGTTCAAGACGCGCTGCAGTAGCAGGCGAAGACAAAAACACCTTTTCTGCCAACTGCTTTAAGGGCATACGGGCATTTTCTTGTAAAAGTGTAATCAAACGGTAATCAATTTTATCCATATAAATCCCCTTCTTGTAAAATATATTATTTGGTGTTATAATAGTAAAAACCCATCATAACAAAATTATAAAGTGATAGTTTAATTTTGTCAAGCGCGCGTTTAATTTAAGTCAAAAAATACATATAATTTCTTAATTATATTAGTTGGTGATATAATGATTAACATTGAAAATTCGTGTTGTTTTACGGGCTACCGACCCGATAAGTTCGGTTTCCCGTTTTCGGTTGATAACGAACAGTACTGCATACTTGTACGCAGGCTTTATACCGGCATTGCCGATATGCTTGAAAAAGGGTGCACTGTCTTTTACACCGGAATGGCAATGGGCTTTGATATTTTAGCTGCCGAGCACGTTTTAACTCTAAAGCTGGCACGGCATGATATAAAACTGATAGCAGTAGTGCCTTTTTATGGTCAGGAAAACGCCTGGAGTAATGAATGGAAAGAACGGTACTACGACACATTAAACCAATGTGATGAGGTTATAACCTTAAGTGACTGCTATCACAGAAATGTATTCTCAGACCGCAACCGATATATGGTTGACCGAAGCCGATTTGTTTTGACATATTTCGACGGAAAACCGGGCGGCACCCGAAACACACTGCAATATGCTAGCAAATGCGGTCGTCAGATATTAAATATTTACGAAACCGACCCGGTCGGTGAGCAGAACGCGCGTTTTAAGGCGAAGCTTATTCTTATCCCTCCGGGTGAGGATTTACCGTGATTTCAGTAATATAAATCTCAGAAAACCTCATAAAACTTAAAGGTTAAGGCAACTCTACTGTCGGTAGAGTTGCCTTAATTTCTTTTAGAAGCCGAATTTAGAGTTGTAGGTTGAAGTGTAGATTAAAAACAAATATAATTATCGTGTAAAACAATAATGCATTTGAATTGAGGAGAAACAATGGAGAATATAAACCGAAAATATAAAATCGTGGCAGACTCGTCAGCCGATATTTTAAAGCTTGAAAACGTTGAGTTTTCTTCGGCACCGCTTAAAATCATCACCGATGAAAAGGAATTTACAGATAATGAGTTGTTGGACGTCGAGGAGATGGTTACCTATCTGAAAAGCTACAAGGGACGCTCAAGCTCATCCTGTCCTAATCCCGACGAATGGCTTAAAGCATTTGGTGATGCTGAATATATTTTTGGCGTAACCATTTCGAGCGGACTTTCAGGCAGCTTCACTGCCGCAAAGGTTGCTAAGGATATTTACGAGTCCGAGCATCCCGGTCGCAGGGTGTTCCTCATAGACTCGCTTTCGGCAGGCCCTGAGGAGACACTTTTGGTTGAAAAACTCGAGGAGCTGATTTCGTCCGGTCTCGAGTTCGACGAAATTTGCGAAGAAATGACACAATACCAAAAAACGACCAAAATAAGATTTATGCTGCAATCATTAACCAATTTTGCCAATAACGGACGTGTCAACGGTGCAGTTGCAAGAATTGCGGGAATTTTAGGAATTTGTATGGTTGGTACCGCAAGTGCTGAGGGCACGCTTGAGCTGACTAACAAGTGCCGGGGTGTTGATAAATCAATTGCCGAGATTGTAGGTTACCTAAAAAGGGATGGCTTAAAAAAAGGCAAGGTCCGTATAGCCCACTGCTTTAATTCGGATGGTGCACAAAAATTAAAGACCGCAATAATGAACGAGTTTTCAGATATTGACATAAAGGTTTACAATACCAGAGGACTGTGCAGCTTTTACGCTGAAACAGGCGGATTGTTGATTGGTTATGAAATGGTTTAAAAACACATCCTTTGGGTTTGCTTGTTGAGTACATTCGGTTATAGCAGGATACTTTTATAAAAAATTATAATATGCTAAAACAAAACCAGCCGGTGATTAGCTTCCGCCGGCTGGTTTCCTTATATAGCATTGTAATGAAAAAGGTTTATGATTATTTTCTGTTTTCAGGCAGATAGTCTTCATAGAAGATAGGCTCATATCCGTTTTCTGTCATTTTCTTGATTGCAGTTTCTGTTTTCTCTGCATAGTTACACTGATAGTAATTATATCCGGGATAGAAATACTGTTCATGTGTTCCGATACCAACATGAATAAGATTTTTGGAAATTGCAAGGTCAAGAATACGTTCAATCTCCGGTATTGAATTCGAGTTGAGTATAAGACCGTCTGAGTTGAAGTCTACATAGTGACAATCAAGCTCTTCACAGTAGAAAAGTCTTGCTTCGCCTCTGGTGACCTCGTGCTCTGCTGTTGTCATATGGTTAAAGCCCTTGATATCTGCAACAGGCTCACGTCCTAAATCATGAACCTTTCCGAACAACCAAGTAGTTTCCTCTGTACGGTTTTGCAACATACGCTCGCACATTTCAGGCCTAAGTTTTGACAGATCATAATCCCGCGGCAATTCTTCTCCAACGGTTGTACCGATAATCTTTACACCGCAATCAACCAGTGCCTGGCATGCGGCACGGCTTGCCGGAACCCAATGGATATTGGTTGAGCTTGTGAAGGTTTCTTCACCTGCAAAACGAATAATTTCATCTCTTACGAAGGTGTAGTCTTCCTTCATTTGTTCATAAGTAGCATCGATATAAGGGTACATAGGCCTCTCTTTTTTTGCGTGGAAGGCAAGCTTCAGCCAATCGGAGTTTGCAATCCACTCATCACGGTATGTATCGGGGGTCTGGTCAATCGTGAAAGGCTTAGGTGTACCATGACTGTAAACAGTCTCAGCAAAGCAGTTGAGCTGTACCTTCATGCCGTAACGCTCATGAAGATCTTTCAACATTGCAAGGAACGGATGATCAAAAAGATGCTTAGGCGGTTTCTGACAAAGGTCACGTAATAGGAAAATAACGTCGTCAATATAGAAATAATAGGTCTTTCTCACAATAGTTCCTCTTTAATACGTTTTTTGCAACATAGAGCCGATTTTTATCGGCATTGGATCATTATTATAAAGCACAAGGGAGAAGCTGGTTTCTTACGCGGCCCACTCCCTCGTGTTGTTTTTCAATTTTGTTTATCTGTTATTGATAATCTTGGTCAACTCAACAGGGTCAACAATCTTGCCATCCTTATAAACACGCATATTGCCCGAAGCAATTTCGTCGATAAGAATAACCTCGCCGTTGTTGTAGCCAAACTCAAACTTAACATCCCAAAGGTCTAGACCTAAGGTTTTAAGGTCGTCGGCAACGATTTTGGTAATCTTCAAGGTCTGGTCCTTCATAGACTGGAACATCTCGGGAGTCATAACACCCAATGCGGCCAAGCCCTCGCCGGTTACAAGCGGGTCACCCTTTTCGTCGTTTTTGAAGGTGCACTCAACATAGCCGCCCTCTAAAACTGTGCCGTCCTTAATATACTCGCCGTAGCGGCGGATAAAGCTGCCGGTAGCAACAAGTCGGCAGATAACCTCAAGACCGTTACCGCCCTGAGCCTTACCGAAACACTCTGCAGGAAGAACCTCCATAGTTGCATTTTCAATGTCGGCGCTTACATAATGAGTTTTGATTCCGGCCTTTTTGAGCAGCTCGAAATAGTAAACCGAGGTCTGCAAATTAGCCTTGCCGATACCGTCGATGGTAAGACCTACCGAGTTCTCGCCTGGATCAAAAACGCCGTCCTTACCGGTGCAATCGTCCTTAAACTTCAACAGCACATTGCCGTTTTCAAGCTCGTAAACGTCTTTTGTTTTGCCTTCATAAAGTTTTTTCATAAAAATTCCCCTTTATTAAGAATAGAATAAGGATTTATATATTAACCGCGTCGGTTAAAATCAAAACAGAATTTTACTCTTCGTTGTCAGCGTTATCGAATTTTTTACATCCCTTACAGCCTTTTAAAACATTGACATCATCACGGTGAACCGTTATCGGCATACCGTCCGAGCCGTCCAGTTTAACCTTTAATTTTCCGGTCAAAAGGCTCACGTCAACAACGGTACCTTTACCCTCGGGCGTGTCAACGTAGCTACCGCTTTTGGGTGTGATTTTTCCTAAATGCTCATAAGCACTCTGCTCATACTTTAAGCAGCACATCAGCCTTCCGCAGGTGCCCGAAATCTTGGCCGGATTCAAAGACAAGCCTTGCTCCTTAGCCATTTTAATTGAAACCGGCTGAAATTCATTCAAAAATCTTGAGCAACAAAAGGGTTGTCCGCAAATGCCCAGACCACACATCATTTTAGCCTCGTCACGAACGCCGATCTGACGCAATTCGATACGGGTGTGGAACTGACCGGCTAAATCCTTTACCAGCTCTCTGAAATCAATTCGTCCGTCTGCGGTGAAGAAGAAAAGGATTTTGGATGCGTCAAAGGTAACCTCAACATCAACCAGCTTCATTTCCAAGCCGCGTTCGGCAATTTTTTTCTCACAAAACTCAAAAGCAACCGATTCCTTTTTGCGGTTTTCGTGCATTTTCTTAAGGTCTTCCTCAGTAGCAGGTCGAACAACCTCCTTCAGCTGACCGACAATACTCGAATCAGGCACGTTGTGGTTTTCGCTTGCAACCTCACCGCACTCGGTACCTCTTGAGGTGGTGACAATAACATATGAGCCTGCCGAAAACTTTCTTCCTGCAGGGCTGAAAGAATATATTCTTCCGTCAGAACGGAACTTAACTCCGATTACTTCAACCATTTAGCTACTCCTTATATATAATGGAAAACAAAAATCTCCCACGACTTAACATTTTACCACAAAATGCATTGAATTTCAATATTATATAATTTACAAATCTGAAAAAATTTGGGCGCACAAAGCGGTACAATTAAGTGAAATTGACAATGGTTGACCGACATGGCGGCGAATCGAGGCTTCAAGATTTTCGGTAAGGCGCAAAACCCTTGAAGCACGCGCAACCGAAAGCCTGCCCTTTTCTAATGCCAAAAGCTTGCATTCCTCTTGAGCGGCAAGCCTTAGCTCGGCTAAAAATGAGTTAAAACCCAAGCGGTCTTTTTCAAAGGGTTTCAGGATTTTAAGTGCACAAATTCGGTCGTTTTGCCTTACGGCCTCCATAAAATCTGCCGCAGCCTTGACCGATTTCGCAGCCTCACCTGACAGTATTTTCATAGCCCTTCCGATGTTGCCGTGTGCCGAATCCAAAGCCTCTCTTATGTCATCTAAAGGTTTGTCGGTTTTTGCAAGAATGCAGTCGACGGCATCGTCTGAATCAGGATTTTGCATAGTCAAGGTCACACAACGGCTCCTGACGGTCGGTAAAAGTGAGGCAGCGTTCTGGCAAACCAATATAAAAACCATAAACCGAGGCGGCTCCTCAAGTACCTTCAGAAAGGCGTTTTGAGCCGACTCGTTCATCTTGTCGCAGTCCAACAAAATGTTCACCTTACGCTTGGCCTCAATCGGCATAATATAGGCGTTTTCACGAATTTCCCTAACAGTGCTTACCTTAAATGTGGCGCCCTCGGGACCGTAGGTAAGTGCATCACAGTGGCCGTCCTTGTTCACCAAATCGCAAATTCGGCATTTGCCGCAGGGTACGTCACTGTCGGACTCACAAAGTGCCGCGGCTGTAATGATTTTTGCCAAGGTACGCCGACCCGAGCCTTCCTCACCTTCGATGATAAAGGCGTGAGGGAAGCGACCGCTTGTGACTATGCTTTTTAAGGTTTGCTTTATTTCGGCGTTGCCATAAAGTTGATTTAGCATTTTACCCTCCGAAAATGTGAATTTTATAAAAATCGTGCAGGAAATTTAATACTAATCATTTAAAAGATAAAGACACTTCAAAAAAAGAAGTGTCTTTATTGGTGGAGACGAAGAGGTTCGAACTCTCGACCTTACGGATGCGAACCGTACGCTCTCCCAGCTGAGCTACGCCCCCGAAATTTAAACACTTCGTCAGCCTGATGCTTTCAGTCGTCCCGTCCCTGCATACCCGACCAAAGGAAGATGATTATCTGTGCAGGTACACCGACGATAAACAAAAGCCAAAGTCTGAGGCTGAAAAAGGTTATGAATAGTGAGCCTAAGGTTGACCAAAGCAGTGTTGAAATAATAAAATAATTCCGGCGGGGATTGAACCAAATCGAGTTGAAAATCAACCAAACCAAGAGGCTTACCGGAACTGCAAACACAAAGGCAAGCCAATGTGAGGAAAGACTGGTTACGGTGTCCAAAATAAAGAAAACCACGCTTGCTACCAAAAAAACCAGCATAACGCTCATTGCGGTAATAAGTGCACGTTGGCGGAACTTTTTACGGTTGACAGCCGCTTTTTTTACGGTCTCTTTTTGGTGGTCGCTTTCTAAAAGGTAATCCACCGATACATTGAAAATACCGGCAACCTCTTTTAAAACGGAAACATCGGGCAACGACTCACCCCGTTCCCATTTGGAAACCGCCTTGTCGGAATAATTCAGGCTCTCAGCAAGCTGAGCCTGAGTCAATCCGTTTTCCTTACGCAGGTTAACAATATTTTCGGCAATTATCGATTTTAAGTCCTTCATTTTGTCACCCAATTTCAAAAAAGCTTCTCTACTGCTTTGATTCACAACACCATTATAACACATTATTTTGACCATTGCAAGCCTTGATTTTAACGGGATTCTACTAACGGTAGAGATGACAAAATTCGACTCTATCGCAGTAGATTTAAGAGTATACCGTAAATTTCAAAGAGTTCAGTGACTGTAAACAGGATTTGGTGTATTATAATAGCGTTGAAAAATTTTCGTCATAAGGAGTTTTAGCGTTTATGAACAATTATGTGATTTTTACCGATTCGGCCTGCGATTTGGGACCGAAGCATTTAGAAGAAATAGGTGTAAAGTATTTAAATCTCACCCTGGTTTATGACGGTGACGGTAAAGAGTATAAAAATGATGAAATCAAGCCGAAGGAATTTTACGATAAAATGCGTAACGGAGCAATGGCTAAGACCTCGGCTGCAAATTCCGACTCCTTCTGCAAGGCATTTCGCGAGGAGCTGAAAAAAGGCAACGATATTTTATATATCGGTTTTTCGTCCGGACTCAGCACCACCTATAATTCGGGCCGTTTGGCGTGCGAGGAGCTTAAAGAAGAGTTTCCCGACAGAAAGCTGATTGCCGTCGATACACTCTCTGCCTCGGCAGGCTTCGGTATGCTTTTGGATTTGGCGGTCAAGGAGAAAAATAAGGGTGCCGATATTGAAGAGGTCGCGAAATTCGTAGAGGAAACACGTTTCAAGCAGTGCCACTGGTTTACCGTTGACGATTTGGTATACCTGAAGCGTGGGGGCAGAGTAAGTCCCACTGTTGCCTTTGTCGGCGGACTTTTAGGCATAAAACCGGTGCTTCATATGGATAACGAGGGTCATTTGATTAACGTCACCAAGGTTCGCGGACGCAACGCCGCCATTCAGGCTCTTGCCGATAAATTCGGCGAGCTTGCAATAGATAAAACCGCAGGTCCCGTCTATATTTGCCACGGTGACTGTGAGGACGACGCTGTTGCTTTGGCAAAAATCATAAAGGAAACCTACGGCGTAGAGGTTGAATGTACCGTTTACACCGGTCCGGTTATCGGTGCACATTCCGGTCCCGGAACACTGGCTCTCTTCTTTATCGGAAAGGAAAGGTAAAATGACAAGAACCAAGCTATCTGACCGTTCACTTCCCGATTACACCCGGGGTGAAGAGTTGTTTAATATGATTTCGCATATTACGGGCGGTGCCTTTGGAATTGTTGCGCTTGTACTTTGTATTGTGGTGTCGGCACTGAAAGGTGACTCTTTCGGAGTGGTGGGCAGTGCGATTTACGGCGGCTCAATGGTGCTTTTGTATACCGTTTCAAGCGTGTATCACGGGCTTAATGTCAATATGGGCAAAAGGGTGATGCAGGTTATTGACCACTGCACAATTTATCTGCTCATAGCAGGGACATATACACCGATTTTACTGACGGCAATACTTAAAGAAAGTCAGGTAACGGCATGGGTACTGTTCGGTGTCGAATGGGGCTTGGCGGCCTTGGCAGCCACCTTGACGGCAATCGACCTTAAAAAATACTCAAAATTTTCAATGATTTGCTATATCGGAATGGGTTGGGGTATCGTTTTTGCGGCAAAAACCGTCATAAAGGCAGTGCCGATGGCGGGAATAATGCTTCTGCTTTTGGGCGGAGTGTCCTATACTGTCGGTGCGGTAATTTATGCACTCGGCAAAAAGCACCGTTATATGCATTCAGTTTTCCACCTGTTTGTGGTCTTGGGAAGTATCCTGCAATTTTTCAGTATTATATTTTATATACTGTGATGATTTAGAAATAACTAAAAATACCGAGCTTGAATCTAAAAATTCAAGCTCGGTTATTTTTTAAGTAAATCCCGACGGGTCTCGTAGTCGGGCATATGTTTTTTCACTAAATTCCAAAACTGCTTGCTGTGGTTGTGGTGCTTTGTATGCGCAAGCTCGTGTAGGACAACGTAATCAATAACCTCAATAGAATGAAGCATTAGCAAATATGAAAAGCTGATTGAATTTTTACCGCTGCAGCTGCCGTATCTCGTCTTAGCCGAGGTAATTGTAATACCGGTGCAGTAAAGTCCGGTTTTTTGGCTCCAAAATTTCACACGCTCGGGCAAAATTTCCTTAGCCTTTGATTTTAATTCTCTGATTTCATCCATTGTCGGCTCGGGGTAGAGTTCGCGCCGTTTTTCCTGCTTTTTAAGGGCTTTTTCTATCCAACCGGTATGCGAATTTACAAATTCAACAACGGTTTTATCGGCAACCGACCTCGGTGCGCGTACCAGAACCTCACCCTTTAAGGTGACCTCGAGTGCCAGTGTTCTTCGGTCGGAGCGTATGATTCTATAATCCATTTTAAGCCTTAGCCTTTTCTTTTTGTTTGAAGACCTTTTCGAAAACCCGGTCGGCAAACGGAGTTTCGACAATCAATATTGCCGTCATCATCAGAGCACAGCCTATCCACTCACGAGAGGTAGGCAGTTTTCCGAAGAAAATGCAGGCAGAAAGCATTGAAAAGACCGATTCCAAGCTCATAACAAGGCTTGCAATGTTGGTTTCGCAGTAGAGTTGACCGATAATCTGCAGGGTATAGGCAACGCCGGAGGACAATATACCGCAGTAAAGCACCGGTATAATTGACGAGGTGAGATTAGAGGCAGTAAGACAATCCCTCTCAAAAATCAGCATTAAAATTCCCGAAATAACACCTGCAACCAAAAACTGTACCGAGGACAGTGCAATGGCATCGGCTTTGGTGACAAAACGGTCGATAACAAGAATATGTCCTGAAAACGCAACGGCACAAAGCAGTAGTACAATATCACCGGTTGAAACGGTAAAGCCCTGCTTCACGCTGATAAAATACAGTCCGAAAATGCTGATTAAAACTGAAATGACAATTGAAAACCGAAGTTTTTTGCCCATAAATACCGAAATCAACGGCACAAAAATGATATACATTGCAGTGATAAAGCCGGCCTTACCCGAATCACCCTCACTAAGCTCGGCATTAAACATAATTCCGAACTGCTGAAGATTGGCGGCGACGGCCAAGGCGGTTCCGCAAAGCACACCGCCGATAATTAACGGCTTTGACAGGATTTTTATATTTTTACCGGTGGACTTTTCTTTTTTTGACTTAAAAATGAAAATCAGCGGTATTAAAACGACGCAGCCGACAAACGACCTTAAGCAGTTCAAGGTAAAAGAGCCGATATATTTTGCGGCAACCTCTTGAGCAACAAAGGTGCTTCCCCAGAGAATAGTGGCAATACTTAAAAGCAGACTGCCCTTTAAATTGTTGTTCATACTATGTATATTTTCCTTATTTTAAAAAGTTTTTCAATGCCGAAGTGTCAAGCTTATCTTTAGAGTAGAAAAATTCGGCAAGCTCGCCGGCAATTTTCAGAACCCCACCCTCAACATCACTTTCAATATTCATCGGCATAACGGGGTCGTGGACCGAAAGCCGCAGTAAAAACCAGCCGTCGCCGACGCTTACTCTAAGACCCTCGTGGTTGTCGTCGGCAATAGTGTAGCCGGAATTTTTCAGGCACCAGCTTTCCAAATCGGCAATAACACCTTCGCCGTATGAACGGAAATCCTCAGCGGTAATATTAAAACGAAGCTCCTGGGCTTCTTTTGGCATTTTAAGGTCATCGGTCAAATCAGCAATACTCTTATTTTCTAGGCCCAGCTTTGCCATTTTGATTATAATTTTGGTCACCAAATATGCGCCGTCGTCAAGAAAATAGTTTTCCTTTAAAGCGGCGTGACCTGAGGTTTCAATAGCTAACGGAGCGTTAACGCCTTCATTGCAGAGTCTGATAGCCTCGTTAATGACGTTTTTGTAGCCGCGCTTAAAGCGGTGATGCTTGCCGCCGAGATTGTTTTCGATAAAATCTTTGAGTCCTGCCGAGGTCACACTGTCGGTAACAACGGTCGAGCCTGGCTCTTTTTCAAGGGCAATTGCCGCCGCGAGAGCAACAAGTCGGTTACGGTTGATTTCAGTTCCGGTAGAGTCAACACAACCGGCACGGTCAACGTCGGTGTCGAAGATAACACCCAAATCGGCCTTAGAGGAAAGAACGGCATTGCAAATGCTTTCCATAGCCTTTGCATTTTCGGGGTTGGGAATGTGGTTGGGGAACATTCCGTCAGGTTCAAGATAAACACTGCCCGAAACATCAGCGCCAAGTGCCTTCAGCACCTTATCGGCATAAAAGCCGCCTGCACCGTTACCTGCATCAACAACAATATGATAATTTTTAAGCGGCAGGTCGGCTTCGGTTACGCCCAATTCACTGCAAATAATTCCTCTTAAAATTTCTGCATATTCAGTCATAAAATCGGTTTTTTCGACAGTGCCCTTCGCGGTAGCAGGTGACTTTAGCTCATTGTTGGCATTTTCTATAATTTCGGCAATATCACTGCTGTCCAAGCCGCCCGAGGGCAAAAAGAACTTCAATCCGTTGCGGTCGGCAGGGTGGTGGCTTGCGGTAATCTGTACTGCACCGTCACAGCCTCTCTTAACGGTGGTCATAAACATTGCAGGGGTTGAC
Organism: Clostridiaceae bacterium; assembly: GCA_904501685.1. Lineage (GTDB taxonomy): Bacteria > Bacillota > Clostridia > Oscillospirales > Acutalibacteraceae > UMGS172. Next base: position 1,454 of record CAJGBX010000019.1, on the reverse strand, counting down.
GATAATCCGCAATCCAAAACCCTGACGCCTGCTAAAACAAATGCCTCAATAACCTTTTGCTTGATTTTTTCGGCGGTAATTCTTGAGTCGTGTCCGACCGAAACGGTCAGGTCAGAACTCGGCTTTCCGCTTTTTTTCGACAAAAAAAGCACAAAAGCGGCAGTAATATCGAAAACTGCCTCATCAGTAAGGTTTACGGTATTGCCGAAAATATCCGAGGCAAAGCCTCTGACGTCCGAGCCGGATTTGAGTTCCTTGTAGTTTTTCATTATTTATTCTCCTTTAGTCAGCCTCATCCGAACAAGAGGTCGGCACCGTAAAAGCCAATTGCTATAAGCATTAGTGCCGCCAATGTCCACACCAGCGATTTCAAAAAGATTTTGCCGGTAGAATAGGCGCTTTTTTCTTCATTTTCAGTTTTTTCCTGATATTTTTCCTGCATTTTAACACCTCGTTTCAGCTTTATTTTTGCCAAAACGAACATTAAAAATACAAAATCTTTAAAGTCCAAGCACTAACCTGAGTTTAAAAAATATAATGGATTAAAGCTTAGGAGGTGCTTTATGACGGTAACGGTAATCGACGGTCAGCTTAAGGTAACATTGACCGATACGGAAACGGTGAAATATAACATTGACCTTGTGTTTTTCGAAAAAGATTCGAAGGAGTCAGCCGATTCTCTGGTTAAGCTTTTAAAGCGCGCCGCAAAAACAGTCGGCTTTAATACGGCGGCCGAAGTTTTTGAAATAGAAATTTACCCCGTATTCAGCGGCGGATGTGAAATCTATTTTATACCGAAAACGCAAAAGGCCACTTTTGTCAAGGCAACCGCTAAAGGCTATACCGCCTTTGAATTTCAAACAACGGAAGCCTTGCTTTCAGCCTGCGAGCTTTTGTACCGCAATGAAGCAACCCGATATTTAGCGTCGGATATTTACAAATACCAGGATAAATACCGACTGTTTGTGAAAAATATCAGTTCTGATTTAAAACGACAAATCACAAGAGAGTTTGCCGACGGCAGTATACAGTCAAGGCTCGAGCGTTCGAAAACACTGGAATACGGCAAGCCGATTGCCTTAAAAAATGCTATATATATTGTAGGCTCGGCAATGTGTAAGGAATAGCAGAAACCTGTCGATTATGCTTAGAATGACATATATTCGTTAGCCTTTGCCTTAAGGTCGTCTGCCTTAAAAAGAGCACTGCCGACAACCAAAACATCGGCACCGGCTTCAACACATAGTTTGCCGGTTTCCTCGTTGACACCGCCGTCAACCTCTAACAAAAGGTTCAACCCGAGGCGGTCGCGTTCGGCACGTAAGGCTGAAAGCTTATCCAAAGCCGAGGGCATAAAGCTTTGACCGCCGAAGCCGGGTTCAACCGACATAACCAAAACCATATCGCATTTTGGTAAAAATTCAAAAATTTCCTCAGCGGCAGTTTTCGGCTTT
>CAJGBX010000018.1 GCA_904501685.1 Clostridiaceae bacterium | reverse complement strand
TATTCACTCATCCATACCAGATTACCTATCATCATTGTAAGGCAGGTAACAATAGCCGCTGCGGCAGCTAGCCAATAAATCACCGTTAACCACTTAGTCAAAATATCAACCGCACTTCTTTCTCTGTTACCCTTAACAGCAAGCTCGGCATATTTTCTGATATTGGAATTTCTCATCTTACTCAAATTTATCACCTTATGTAAAATAATATAAAAAGCATTTGCCAAAACAACAATTTAATGCTATACTGTTTTAATAATAAATGTTTATTACCCTGTTGTCAAGATTTTAAATGCTCGGAGTGAGATTATTATGAAAACTCTTAACATTGTTTTAGTTGAACCGGAAATTCCGCAAAACGCCGGAAACATTGCCAGAACCTGTGCCGCAACCGGAGCACGGCTTCACATCATCCGTCCTATGGGTTTCGCCATTGACGACAAAAAGCTGAAGCGCGCCGGCTTGGATTATTGGTATTTGCTTGACATTACCTATTACGATAATCTGGAGGATTTCTACTCCAAAAACAACGGTGCCTGCTTTTATTTTACAACTAAAGGACTTAAAACGCATACCGATGTTGAATATCCGGACAACTGCTACCTGTTTTTCGGCAAAGAAACCAAAGGACTTCCTGAAGAGCTGTTGCTCCGGCACAAGGAGGAATGTGTACGACTGCCAATGTTGGGTGAGGCTCGAAGTCTTAATCTTTCCAATACCGTAGCCGTCGGGGTTTATGAGGTTTTAAGGCAATGGAACTACCCTGAGCTGCAAAATAAAGGTCAGCTTCATAACTATAAATGGGACGAATAAGAAGTATTCGACATTTTGCACAAACCGAAGCTTAAAAAATTCTCTATAATATCTAAATAATGACTTGAAAAATTCAGAAAAATAAAGTAAAATAAGATTGTTCAAATTTTATCAATGTGAAAGGATGTAACTTATGTCTGTATTAAACAAAAAAACCGTAGATGACATCAATGTAAAAGGCAAACGCGTGCTTGTCCGTTGCGACTTCAACGTTCCCTTGAAGAATGGTGTTATCACCGATGAAAACCGTATCGTAGCCGCTCTTCCCACCATTAAAAAGCTTATCCAAGACGGTGGTAAGGTTATCCTTTGCTCTCACCTCGGCAAGCCGAAGGGCGAACCCAAACCGGAATTAAGCTTGGCTCCTGTTGCTGCCCGTTTGAGTGAGCATTTGGGTAAAGAGGTTGTTTTTGCAGCTGATGCTTCAGTTGTCGGCGAGAATGCAAAGGCAGCTGTTGCCGCTATGAAGGACGGAGATGTTGTTCTTTTAGAGAACACCCGTTACCGTGCAGAAGAGACCAAGAACGGTGAGGCTCTCTCTAAGGAATTGGCTTCTCTTTGCGAAATCTATGTTAATGATGCTTTCGGTGCCGCACACAGAGCACACTGCTCTACCGTCGGTGTTACCGCTTTTGTTGAGGAAGCTGCAGTTGGCTATCTTATGCAGAAGGAATTGAAGTTCTTAGGCGGTGCTGTTGAAAATCCGCAACGTCCGTTTGTTACAATCCTCGGCGGTGCTAAGGTTGCAGACAAGCTTCCCGTTATCGAGAACCTGCTTACCAAGGCTGACACAGTTATTGTCGGTGGCGGTATGGCTTACACCTTCTTGGCAGCTAAGGGCTATGGCGTAGGTACCAGCCTTTTAGACCAAGAGAAGATTGAGTATTGTAAGGAAATGATGGCTAAGGCAGAGGCTAACGGTGTTAAGCTTCTTCTTCCTATTGACTGTACTGTCGGTAAGGTATTCCCTGACCCGATTGACGGTCCTGTTGAAGTTACCGTTGTTGATGCTGACAAGATTCCTAACGACTCTATGGGTCTTGATATCGGTACTAAAACTGCCGAAATGTTTGCCGAGGCTGTAAAGAGTGCTAAGACCGTTGTTTGGAACGGACCTATGGGCGTATTTGAGAACCCCACCCTGGCAAAGGGTACCATTGCCGTTGCTAAGTCTTTAGCTGAGACCGATGCTACCACCATTATCGGCGGCGGTGACTCTGCAGCTGCAGTTAACACCTTGGGATTTGGTCCTAAGATGAGCCATATTTCTACCGGTGGTGGTGCTTCGCTTGAGTTCCTTGAGGGTAAGGAGCTTCCCGGTATTGCAGCAGTTAACGATAAGTAATTATCTTTAATTAAAATTCAAACCGCGGCACGAGGCTATCTCTTGTGCCGCAGTTTTGTGTAATTAATAAAATACAATTTGGAGGAAATTATAATGAATAAGACATTAAGAAATGCAGTTATAGCAGGTAACTGGAAAATGAATAAAACCCCTGCTGAAACCACCGCTCTCATCAACGAGATGAAGCCGCTTGTAGCAGGTGCCGATTGCAAGGTTGTACTTTGCGTACCGTTTATCGACATTCCTGCCGCTGTTGAGGCTGCTAAGGGTTCTAACATAGAAATCGGTGCCGAGAATGTTCACTTCAAAGCTTCGGGTGCTTACACCGGTGAAATTTCTGCTGAAATGCTGGTAGAATCCGGCGTACGTTATGTTGTTATCGGCCACTCTGAACGCAGACAGTACTTCGGTGAGACCGACCAGACTGTTAACCTCCGTACACTTGCCGCTTTGAATGCAGGCTTAACCGCTATCGTTTGCGTTGGCGAGACCTTGGAGCAAAGAGAATTAGGTTATACCGAAACTCTTTTGAAATTCCAGACCAAAATGGCATTGACCAATGTTACTGCCGAGCAGTTGAAAAACGTTATCATTGCTTATGAGCCGGTTTGGGCTATCGGTACCGGTGTTACCGCTACTGCTGAGCAGGCTGACGAAGGTAACGGCTATGTTCGTGAAGCTATTGCAGAGGTTTACGGTAAGGATGTTGCTGAAACTGTTACCATTCAGTACGGCGGCTCTATGAACGCTAAGAACGCTGACGAGCTTGTAGCTAAGGCTAATGTAGACGGCGGTCTTATCGGCGGTGCTTCCTTAAAGGCTGAGGATTTCTCGATTATCGTTAAGGCAGCAAGCAAATAATTAACTTTAAATATTTTTCAAGAGGTATATCAATGAAAAAACCTATTGTTTTGACTATTATGGACGGTTTCGGCTTTGACCCTGACAAAATGGGTAACGCCATTCACACCGCTAAAACTCCCTGCCTTGATAAAATTTTCAAGGAAAATCCCACCACTAAAATCGGTGCTTCGGGTATGGATGTAGGCTTGCCTGACGGCCAGATGGGTAATTCTGAGGTCGGTCACACCAATATCGGTGCAGGCCGTGTTGTTTATCAGGAATTAACCCGTATTACCAAGGCAGCACGTGACGGTGAGCTGCCCCACAACGAGGCAATTATCGGCGCTATTGAAAACTGCAAGAAGAATCACTCTGCATTACATTTTATGGGACTGCTTTCAGACGGCGGTGTTCACAGCCACATTGAACACCTTTATTCTTTGATTGAGATGGCAAAGGTTTTCGGTCTTACCGAGGTTTACGTTCACGCACTTTTGGACGGACGTGATGTGCCTCCTGCTTCAGGTGCAGATTACGTAGCACAGCTCCAACAGAAAATGGCCGATATCGGCATCGGTAAAATTTCAACAATTGCAGGTCGTTACTACGGTATGGATCGCGATAACCGTTGGGACCGTGTTGAAAAGTTCTACAACGCTGCTGTTTTAGGCGACGGTATTATGGCAGATGATGCAGTTGCTGCTATCAAAAAGTCATATGAGACAATCGACGAGGACGGCAAAAACTTGACCGATGAGTTTGTTATTCCTACTGTTATCGCAGGCGGTAAGGCCATCGCCGACGGCGACAGTGTTATCTTCTTTAACTTCCGTCCTGACCGTGCACGTGAGATTACCCGTACCTTTGTTGATGATGATTTCAACGGATTTGTGCGTAAAGGCGGCAGAAAACAGGTATTCTACGTTTGTATGACTCAATACGACGCTACTATGCCGAACGTTGAGATTGCATTCAAACCGCAGACCTTGGTTAACACCTTGGGCGAATATCTTTCTAAAAACGGTATGACCCAGCTTCGCATTGCTGAAACTGAGAAATACGCTCACGTAACATTTTTCTTCAACGGCGGCAAAGAGGTTGAGTATGAAGGCGAAGACAGAATTTTGGTTAAGTCACCCGCTGTTGCAACCTATGATATGCAACCTGAGATGAGTGCTGTTCCGGTTTGCGACAAGGCTTGTGAGGCTATAAAAAGCGGCAAGTACGATGTTGTCATTTTGAACTTTGCAAACTGTGATATGGTTGGTCACACCGGCGTATTCGAAGCAGCTGTAAAGGCGGTTGAAACCGTTGATGCCTGCGTTGGACGTATTGTTGAGACAACAAGAGCTATGGACGGTATTGTGCTTATCACTGCCGACCACGGTAATGCCGACAGAATGAGCGACACCGACGGCTCACCCTTCACTGCACATACCACCAACCCTGTACCGTTTAGTGTTGTAGGTATGAATTGCGAGCTTCGTGAGGGCGGTAAGCTTTGCGACATTTCCCCGACAATTCTTAAAATATTGGAATTAGAGCAACCGGCTGAAATGGACGGTACAAGCCTTATTAAATAAATAAATAATTTAATATAATTCCTACAAAAAATCCGACTGAGTATTCAGTCGGATTTTTTGCACGTTAAACGTCAATTACCTATGTAGATGTCGAACTAAGTCGTTTTTTGTTGACTAACCTAAAATCACAAGGTATAATATACTATGAATTTGATAAAGTGAGGTTAACGTTATGAAAGCAACGGGAATCGTGAGGAATGTTGATAAACTTGGAAGAATTGTAATCCCTGCAGAATTGAGACAAAAATTCGGTGTTAAGCAAAACGGAGGTTTATTGGAACTCTACACTCAAGATGATTCAATAATCCTAAAAAAGTATGAACCGGCCTGTATTTTTTGCCAAGGTGAAAACGACATTATAATCTTCAAGGATAAGAAAATATGCAAAAAATGCGCCGAGGAAATGTCTCTTTTAAAATAATTTAAAGCATATGACAAAACGCAGTAGAACCTACTGCGTTTTGTTTTTATGATAATCACTTGTTAAAATCTAAAATTTTCTGAAGCTCCTCGTCATCAACTGACAATATGTCAAGCTGGTGGTCATACATTGCGGCAATAATGCCGTCTGACAGCCTAACCTCGTGTTGCTCGCCATTAGCCATATTCTTCAATACACAACGGTCACTTGCAAGCTCATCATCACCGATAACGGTACTAAACGCTGCACCGATTTTATCGGCGTACTTCATTTGAGCCTTAACCGAGCGTCCGGCAACATCGGTTACGGCAGTAAAGCCTTCATTTCTCAAATCCATACAAAGCTTGGTCGCCTCAAGCTTGGCAGCTTCGCCCATTGTGGCAATATATACATCAATAGTCTTAGCCTCAGGGAACTCGGCATTTTGTGCTTCCATAACCATCAATAAACGCTCAATTCCCATTGCAAAGCCCAATGACGGCAGCTCGGGACCGCCCATTTGACCAACAAGACCGTCATAACGTCCGCCGCCGCAAACTGTTGACTGTGCACCAATATCATCCGATACAAATTCAAAAACAGTCTTAGTATAATAATCAAGTCCGCGAACGATTTTCGGATTAACTGTAAATTTCAGCCCTGCCGACTCTAAGTGCTTTTTAACACCCTCAAAATGCTCACGGCAGCCGTCACAAAGGAAATCTATCATCACCGGTGCCTTATCGGCAATTTCCTTACAAATCGGCGATTTGCAATCTAAAATACGCATGGGGTTGCGGTCAAGTCTATCCTGACAGGTTTCACAAAGCTCTGTTTTCCTTGCCGAAAAATATTCCTTCAAGGCAGCATGATACTTTGCTCTGCACTCGGGGCAACCGATTGAATTAAGCTCTAAGGATAAATTCCTGATACCTAAATTAGTCAGCACCGAATTTGCCAACAAAATAATCTCGGCATCGGCAGCAGGGTCAGCGGCACCAAACATTTCAACGCCGAACTGATGAAACTCTCTCATTCTGCCGGCCTGAGGCTTCTCGTAACGGTAGCAGCCACCCACATAACAAGTTTTAACCGGCAGTGCACCGTTAATAAGACCGTGCTCTATAACCGAACGGACAACACCCGCAGTAAACTCAGGACGCAGGGTAATCGAACGGTCACCCTTATCGCGGAAGGTATACATTTCCTTTTGAACAACGTCAGTGGTTTCACCTACGTTTTTAGTAAAAACCTCTGTATGCTCAAAAACCGGAACCCTTATCTCGGAAAAGCCGAAAAGACCGGCTGTTTCGAGCATTTTACGCTCTACAAACTGCCATTTATAGCTATCAGCCGGAAGTACATCGGCAGTACCCTTTATAGAAGTATTGTATTTTGCCATATTTTATCACCCTAAATTTATACATAAATTCCCCACCTTTTTGGTGAGGAATTATTTTTATCTTTTGTTTAGTTGGTATGAACAATCTCACGCCAATCAAGGTCACCGCGTTCAAGACCGTGAACAAGCATTTCAGCAGTAGCAATATTTGTTGCAACCGGGATATTATGCACATCACAAAGACGCATAATTGAACTCTCGTCCGGCTCAGACTCGCCCTTTAAGGCGTCTCTGAAGAAAAGCACCATATCAACCTCATCACAGCCTATGCGTGATGCAATTTGCTGAACGCCGCCTTGATCACCGCTTAAAAATCTTACAATTTCAAGACCGGTAGCCTCAGCAACCAGCTTGCCGGTAGTACCGGTAGCAAGGATGGTATGGCGGCTCAAAATACCACAGTAAGCAATACAAAACTGAACCATAAGTTCTTTTTTTGCGTCATGTGCAATAATAGCAATTTTCAATTCAATCCATCCTTTACTTTATAAAATGTTCTTGATTTTGGGCAACGGGTTTTCAAAACCGTTAATTCTTCCTGCAATTCTGAAGACTGCCTTTGCGGCAGTTCCAAACAAAATAGCACCCTCATATGCACCAATACTCTTATCCTCAGGAATAATACCTATCAGTCTTGCGTTTGCTTCATCAATTATACTGTCGATATTAACTGTACTGCCGTCAGCAGTTTTTCGTTTAAAACGGTTAATAATCAGCCTCGGAGTAAAGCCCGCACGAATCAACTCGGTATTTAAAATCCCGGTATTTCTTACGGCAATTTTATCGGTAGCTACAACCGAAATAACCTCAGCCGACCTTGGTAAGCCCACAAGCCTTTCGGCAGGAAGCTGACCCTTGGTATCGACAATAACGTAATCATAATCCTGCTCTAATGTTTCAGTCAATTTTCCAAGCTTAGTAAGGTCAAGCGGCTCACCGGTAAGCGGTGACGGAATAATATAAACACCTTTAAGCTGCGGCACATCTATAATCGCATCGTCAGCCTCACAGTTACCCTTCAGTACATCCGAAATATCGAACACCGTTTGAGCATTGACATTAAGCATTGAGTCCAGACATCTTGCACCCTCGTCAGCATCAATCAACAGTGTGCGTTTGCCGTTTAGCGAAAAGGCTGTAGCAAGACCGACTGCAACGGTGGATTTACCGCTGCCGCCCTTGGAAGATATTAGCACAACCGTCTTACCCAATCTCTTCACCTCACAAAACTAAAAGGCACAGTTTAACGAATACATCTTATCATATTTTACTTTATTTGTAAAGTAAAAAATTCACAATCTGATTCTACTATTTCAACAGCTCATTCGGACTGTTATCAATTTCCGGCTCGACCGAGCCAAAGAAATACTCATCCATAATAGCCTTAGCAACGGGGCCTGTCGAAAGACTTCTTTCTCCGCGTTCAACCACAATTGAAACGGCAATCTCAGGATCCTCATACGGAGCGAACAGTATAAGCACACTGTTATCGGGTCGGCCTGTAACCTGAGCAGTACCGGTTTTACCGCCGATTTTTACGGGATAATCCTTAAAGTAAGCACTTGCGGTTCCTTCCTCAGCAACCGACTGCATACCCTTTTTTACAGCAGTAATTACCGCATCATCTATATTAAGCTGGTCTAAAATTTCAGGTACTGAAGAACAAACCTTTTCATTGCCCGATGCAGTTCTGACTTCATTGAGTAAGGTAGTCTTAAATCGCGTTCCTCCGTTGGCAATGGTTGCCGTATAGCCTGCAAGCTGCAAGGGTGTAAAGGCATTGTCCGACTGTCCGATTGCGGCAGACAGTGTCATACCGTCATACCACGGCGTACCAATTGTTGCCGAATACTGCGGACCTGCCAATACACCTGCCGATTCACTAAGCTCTATACCCGTTTTCACACCAAGTCCAAACTTTTTGGAATAGTCGTTTAAACGTGTTATACCAACTCTGCGACCCAAATCAAAGAAGTAAAAGTTGCAGGATTCGGAAATAGCTCTAAACACATTCACCGTCTTATGATAATGCATACAGGACGGCTGATAGTCTTCATAATAATCGTATATTTCCTTGCAGAAAACGGTATCGTAAGGGTCAATCAAATTCTCCTGAAGTCCTGTAACGGCAACCAACGGCTTATATGCCGAGCCCGGAGGATACACACCTCTTAACGCACGGTCAAAAAGCGGATTATTTTTAACCTCATCACCCAAATAATCACTCAGATTATTAAGGTCATACGACGGATAGTTTGCTGAAACAAGCACCTGACCGGTTTTGACATTCGTAATTACCACCGAGCCGCCGGTTATTGTTTGACCGTTGGAATTAAGCTTTTTGATATTCTCTGCCAAGGCATCCTGCGACACCTTTTGCAATTTGGAATCCAATGTTAAAAACACTGTATGACCCTGCACTGGCTGCTTAGTTATCTCGGTATAGACAACGTTTCCCTGCTTATCGAAATAATAGGTCATTTTTCCGTCAACACCGCGAAGATAGGTTTCAAAAGCCTTTTCTACACCGCTTTTACCCACATAATCATTATAGGAATATCCCTTATCCTTTAACGTTTCCCATTCATCGGCATTGATTTTGCCGATAGTGCCGATTGTATGCGGCGCCAAGGTCGAATCAGCATACTGACGGTAAGACACAACATTAATCTCAATACCTCTGATATGAGAAAAGGACTCTGCAACCGTAAGCATAAGCTCGGCCGGTATATCCTCAGAAAAAGTGAAGGGATTGGAAACCGAGAAATCGGCGCGCTCCATAGTATAGCGAACACCCATTATAGTACGGCGGTCGTTTTCAACATACCCTTCTAGAGCGTAACGCTTAACCATTTCATTATAGCAGTTTTCAGGTGTAGCATAATCGTTAAGCTTTAAAATTTTCTTTAAACGCTTTGCACCGCTTTCGTCGGTAAATTCATACGGTGCCGATGTTGACATCGGGAGCCTGTCCTCCCATTCACACTCATAAGCGCGCAAAAGTTCGGTCAAGGTTTTGATGGAACTGTTATAATCCGCCTTTTTCATATAAGCACTGTTAAATACAATACTGTATCCGTCACGGTTTGTTGCAATAGGTCTGCCGTAGCGGTCAACAATTTCGCCACGGGTAGCGGGTATTTTAGTGCTTATAGCGGTCAAATGTGCATTTTTAAGTGAAAAATCATCGGCAGTGACCACCTGAAACTGTGTAGCACGCACGCCGAATATAATAAACACAACCAGCATTATTGAAATCAGCGAAATAATTCTCGGATTCTGACGTCTTTTAACATACATAAGCGGTCACCTCCTTATATATCTATTTTGTCGGCCTTAAAGGTACCTTTTTTAAAATAGGATTAAATACAAAAAACAAAGCAACACCCAATAAACCTGTATAAATAAATGACGGCAATGAAAAGTGAAGCAGAACAAAGCCTGCAGACGGGTCACTGAAGGCATATATAAAAAACCATTTTAAGATAAAATATATTGCCGAGCCGCTTAAATTAACAACCACCGAAGCCGCAAAATTGCGGTTAAAATAGTGAGACATCAAAAGTCCTGCAGTCAGTCCCACAGCTGTTAAAAAAAGCGTATTAAACACCAACGGTGACGAATAGGTATCGGTTGCGGCACCTGCCAAAAAGCCGACTGCGGCAGCACCTAAGGGGCCGAAATAAAAGCCTGCATAAATTGTAAGCGGTAGAACCAATACCGCCGAGGCAGTTCCTATCTGCAAAGTAAAAAGTCCCGTAGATTGTACTAAAACAATAGCCGCCGTAACAAGCGTATATACCGAAATAGCGATTAAATATCTTACTCTGAACGCATTCATACCTACACCTATTTACTCCTTAGGACCGATATATCCCTGACCTGTAAAGTAGGTTATTACCATAACCTCTTTAAGACGGTCAAATTCAACACTGGATTTAAGCTCAGCATAAAGTGATGAATCCTTACTCTGCTGCTTTATATCCGACACGCGGCCGATAATCAAGCCCTTTGGAAACACGCTTCCGCCTGCAGTAACAATATAATCGTCAACCGCCACGGTACAGTCTCTCCTAAGATTATACAAATAGCATTTATTATCAATCGCCAAATCGGCTCTGCCTGACAGTATGCCGTCATCCTCGGTACGGCTGTCGTAAGCACCGAATTTAAGCTCAGGACTCAACACGGTTACTACCTTAGAATAGGTCGGTGCAATTTCACTGATATAGCCGATTAAGCCCAAATCGGTAATTACGGGGTCGTGCAGTGAAACGCCGTCAATAAGACCTACGTTTATCGTAAATCCGTGGTACGGATCGGTATTATCCCTTGCCGCAATTTGTGCAGACTGAAACAGCATTTCAGGGTTCTTTTCCTTAATACCCAAATACTGCTCATAGTTTTTATTTTCAGCCGACAGCTCCTCCATATCAATAAGCTTATCAGCCAAAGATGCGTTTTCCTTTTTCAACGCTTCAATTTCAGCAAGCAAAGCCTGGTTATCACCGATAGCACCTGTAATTCCTCCGACCCAGTCGGAAACCGATTTAAAAGCCTTTTGAATGGGTGTTGTGACAGCTCCTACAAAGCTGCTGACAGGAGATGTAACTCGGCTGAAAACGGCCGTTAAAATAACAACCACCAAAACTGCCGACACTGTGGCAATAAAGATTTTAAAACTCCGGCTTCTTAGAAAAAAGCGCATAATATTGCCTCCTTTATCTGTATCTCTTGCCTCTTTTAAAGGTATAGGTGTCAAAAGTGAGGTTGTTTTCAATTCGTTCGCCGATACCCCTTGCTACACAGTCAGACGGGTCGTCAGCCACCGTTACGGCCATACCGGTTTCGATCGCAATCAGCTTTTCAATATTACGCAGTTTTGAGCTTCCGCCGGTCAGTACAATACCCTTATCAATAATATCAGCAGCCAATTCAGGCGGCGTTTTTTCAAAAGTATAGCGAATAGTATCAATAATCTGATAAAGCTGGTCCGAAACAGCCTCCCTAACCTCAGCTGCGGTAACCTCAATATTTTTGGGCAAGCCGTCAACTAAATTACGGCCCTTAACCTCAATAGCGCCCTCGTTTTCATACTCCATAGCAGAACCGATTGCGATTTTAATCTGCTCGGCAGTACGGTCACCAATCAAAAGATTGTGCTTTTTACGGATGAAGTTAATTATGGCCTCATCAAAGCTATCGCCTGCCGATTTGGTTGACTGCGAAGTAACAATATCACCTAAGGCAATAACCGCAACCTCGGTAGTACCGCCGCCGATATCGACAACCATACTGCCCGAAGCCGCACCAACCTTTACACCTGCGCCGATTGCAGCAGCAAGCGGAACCTCAATAAGATCAACCTCTGAAGCACCGGCATGACTTGCAGCATCAAAAATTGCACGGCTTTCAACCTCAGTAACACCCGAAGGAACGCAAAGCATAACACGGCAACGTGAAAACAGCGAGCCGCGAAGTGCAGATTTTATAAATTTACGAAGCATTGCCTCGGTAACATCGAAATCGGCAATAACACCGCCTTTAATTGGCTTAACGGCAACAATCGAGCCGGGTGTACGTCCAATCATTTCCTTGGCCGCCGAGCCAACGGCACGAACAGTATCATTGCGAACATCATAAGCAACAACCGACGGCTCACGTGCCACGATTCCCCTGCCCTTAATTCCCACACGGGTATTATCTGTGCCAAGGTCAATAAAAATATCTCTTGTAAACATACAACGCCTCCGAAGTTGTTTTGTATTTATGCTTAACGCAAGTATTATGTAAACTAAATATCAGGCACTCATACCCAATATACAATTAATCTATTATATTATAATAGATTATGCTCACTACTGCAAGAGAAACCGAAGAAAATTCACAAAAAAATTAAAACCGATTGACTGACTCAATCGGTTTTAAAAAAGCAACAATAAAATTAAAGCTTTAATTCGGCAACCTTCATTGTCTGCTCATACTCGCGGCAGATAACACCTGCTGATTTGAACATCATTTTCGCGGCCTTGGTCATTTCGGCATCGGCGTACTTATCCGAAAGATAAATAACCTCTGCAATCCCCTTTTGAATAATAGCCTTAGCACACTCATTACAAGGGAAAAGAGTAGTATAAATTCTAAAACCCTTCATTGAGCCGCCGTTAAAATTAAGAATTGCGTTAAGCTCGGCATGACAAACAAACATATACTTGCTGTCCAAAGGTTCGCCCTCACGGTCCCACGGATATTCATCATCATCACAGCCGTAGGGCATACCGTTATAGCCAACCGCCATAATGCGGTTTTCACTGTTGACGATACACGAGCCAACCTGAGTACTCGGGTCCTTACTGCGCTGAGAGGACAACAAGGCAATACCCATAAAATATTCGTCCCAACCGAGATAATCACTGCGTTTCATAATTTAAAGCACCTCTTTTTCAAAATAAGCATAAATTTATATGTAGTTTAATATTTCCAAAGGCTTGCTGACAATTACATCTGCACCGTTTTCCCTAAGCTCTTTTTCATCGCGGAAGCCCCATAGCACACCAACGGTGAAAATACCGGAATTTTTGCCGGTTTGAGCATCAACATCGGTATCACCGACATAAAGGCACTCTGAGGGCTCAACCGAAAGAGCGTTCATAGCCTTTTTTACCATAGACGGGTCCGGTTTAGGTGCTACGCCTTCACCCTGACCTGTAACATAATCAAAGATGTCACCGAAATATTCCTTAATAACACTCTGAGTCATAAACTCAATCTTATTAGAGGTAACGGCCAACCTTATCCCTTTAAGCTTTAGTTCCTGCAAAAGCTCCATTATACCGTCATACACACGTGTACACTCACCTGAATGAGCATTATAATACTGAAAATAAATTTCGCGTATCTTTTTTAGCGTCTCTTCATTTCGGCAATACACAGGTAAAGCACGCATAATCATCACATCTGTGCCGTTGCCGGTAAAAATTTTAAATTTTTCCGGTTCGTGTTCAGGATATCCGTTCTCCTTAAGTGCGAAATTCACCGCATTTGCCAAATCCTCATACGTATTAAGCAATGTTCCGTCAAGGTCAAATATAACGGCTTTTATCGCCACAAGGCACCATTCCAATCGTTTCCAGTGTAATTCTTGTCAATTATACACTATTTTTCGGAAAAAAGCAACTATATTGAAATACTTTTTAAATAAGACTTACAGTATTTTGAAAATTTTTTCGAAATTATAAAAATAATGCTTGCAAATTGCAAAAGTTTCTGTTATTATATCATTTGCGATTGTATGTAGTTTAATTATGAATTACGTATAGAATGACTAAGGAGGTGCAGACTCATGGCAAAGTGTGACATCTGCAGCAAAGAAATCACTTTCGGTATCAAGGTATCTCACTCACACAGACGTACCAACAGAACCTGGAAGCCCAACGTAAAGCGCGTTAAGGCTATCGTAAACGGTGCTCCTTGTAGGATTTATGCCTGCACCCGTTGCCTCCGTTCCGGTAAGGTTACTCGTGCTATCTAATTTTAGATACTAAAAGTAAGAAATTATAGCGAACAGGTTAAAACCTGCTCGCTTTTTTCTTTTTAAGGCTCCCTTGTCTAAAGAAAGCCGATATAACAAAGTTTTTTAAAAGACCTTCTGTTTAAATCAAGCCGTTATCAGCCTTAATCAACTGCTCGGCAGCAGCACGAAGCTCCTCATCATTTTCAATAGAGCCTGCCGACTGCATAATAGACTCCTGCACAAATGCCGGAAGGCCTTGGAAATACTGACTTTCTCTGGGGTTGTACTCATTTTTATTATCTACGGGGTTCATTCTTTCACCTCCCTTTTACTGTTTTCTATATTATGCCCTGAATTTCGGCAATTACAGAAATGGGTCACGAGAGGTACTGACGGTATCCTTTTTATAAAATGTTACTACACCGTTTTGGTCAGCCGTTGCAAGCATTACCGATTTTAAATCCTCAGCTTTAGCCTTTGACATTTCGGTTAAAAGCTGTGCTTTAGAAAGTCCTGCCGACTCAAGATTTTGTTCTAAAACAATGCCGTCAATAACCACGTTTACGGTAATTCCTGCACCCGGTACTGTTAATGCCATATCTTTAGGCGTTATCGGTCGGTAATCCGATTTCGGCAGAAAGCTCAGCTTACCGTTTTGCTCCATTATTGCTATTTTAATTTCTGATAAATCAAAATACCCGTTAATACGGCTTTGAGTCAAAAACTCGTTAATATCAAGACGTGCTTTTTTTAATCCGTCAATGGAAAATTTGCCGTTTTCGTACACTATAATTGACTTACCGTTCAAAAATCTTCTGAATTTTAACGACTTACAGCAAATATATGATATCAATGCAGTAGCAATACCGTAAATGACCATAGCCAGTAGGGTTTCGGACCAATGCATTTCAAGGTCTGTAGCCATTTCGGCGGCAATGGAGCCGATTGTGATTCCGTTAACATAATCAAACAACGTCAACTGCGAAATCTGACGGTTGCCTATCAATTTTGCAAGCAAAAACAGCACAACCAAGGAAATCACACTTGAAACAGTCACATTTATATAATCCATTTCATCACCGATAGCTATTCTGCCCTGCTTCAAAACAAATATCATTTTTGTTACTCGTTACAATTTTGTTATATTTCTTGCAGTTTTTCGAAAAATAGTTTATTATGAATCAGAAAATTAAATTATAAGGATATATATTGTATTTTATACTATAATCGGAGGTATACGGAATGAAATTCAAAAACAGCCTTTCAATTATTTTAATGATACTTATTATTACAATACTGCCGTTAACAGCGTATGCCGAGGGTGATACTGCACCCTTTACAATGACCTTGGAATGTAAAATCGGCGGTGTTGTTCCTGCCGACACAAAATTCACCTTTGGTGTCACCGAGCAAACACTCACCATTGCCAACGGCTTTGATGTTCAGCGAGGTGAAAAAACCGACCTGGCAGACTTTACCGTAGATACCAAAACTGCAACCGACGGAAAGCTTAATTTCAATTTTCCCGAAAAAGCATTCTCAGGTGGTTGGTCTTATGCCTTAAAATTAAAATCAGTAAGCAATAGCTTAGCCGATATCACCCCTATTATTATTGAGGTCGATTTCAAAATGGCTGAGGGTGAACTTGCCGTTGAGGGTCGTGTTCTGCCCGACGGTAACACAGATATTCCTGTTCAAGCCTTTGGCGATGAGCCGACAGCGCTGATTTCAATAGACTGTCCCAAGCTTCCTGAGGTGAAAATTTCAACCGAGGGATGTGAGGCAATTTCAAAGGTTTATGACGGCAAGCTTGATGCTGTGATAACCGACAAAAGCTATAAACTTACAGGACTTGATGAGGCACACAATGTAAAACTAAGCTTTAATAAAGCCGAATACAACAGTGCTGACGTAAAAACCGCAACCAAGGTTACCTTAAGCGGACTGAAGCTTGTAGGCGACGATGCAGCAAAGTATGCATTAGCCTCGGACACTGTTGTTCTTAATGCGTCAATTACCCCACGTCCGATTACCGTCACTGCCGATAGTTTGGTTATGACCCTGGGTGATACCGAGCCTAAGCTGACCTACTCCCTATCTGAGGAGCTTATCCCCGGAAACACCTTTACCGGCGAATTGGAAAGGCAGTCCGGTCTTACCATTGGCAGCTATGCTATAACAAAAGGCACCTTGGCCTTAAGTGATAACTACGAAATGACCTTTGTTGACGGTCAGTTAAAAATCTCAAGCTTCGGCTTCTATCAAGTTTTAGACCGCAACACTTCGGTAAAAATAGCCGGTCACTTTAGCCCTAATGAAAAGGTTACCGCATCAGCACTTGACCCTAATGGCGAGGCTTATTTAACGCTTGCAGCATCGGCAGGTTGGGGAAAAATACTTTCAAGCTTTGACGTAAGCTTTACCTCGACCGATTTTGACGGAAATCTTACGGTATATCTACCCGTAGACCCCAATTTAAACGGTAAAGAAATCACAGTTTATCAGTTGACCTCAGGTGGCGGAATTGTTTGCTTTAAGCCAACCGCAGCCGGCGGCTATGCCGCAGTACAGACAAGCGAGTGCTCGCAGTTTATGCTTGTCACCGAAAAAGAGCCTGAGAAAAAGGAAAGCGGTTCAATTGCCTGGACTATTCTAAAAACAATTATTATAATTTTAGCGGTAATTATTGGAATTGGACTGGTTATAGCACTTTTCTTCTTTGCAATGATTTTCTTCAACAAAACAGAGGAACTGAAAAAGCTGATTAAGGCTGTTAAGAAGATTTTGAAAAAATAAAATTTTGAGTACCTTAGTTAAAAATAACTTATAAAAAGTGAGGTGACCTAATGAAAATAAGTTTCAAAAAATTTATTTCAGGCAGAAATATTTATCTTTTTATATCAATTGCCATTTTTATTGCACTTATGGTTTTAGGTACCCTTGCTTTAGGTCCGAAAATTGTTGATACAGCTAAAAATCCAGAAATATTCCGCGAGTTTATCGGTAACAACGGCTTAAACAGTGTATTGATATTCCTTGGAATACAATTTTTACAAGTTATATTTGCATTTATACCGGGAGAGTTTGTCGAAATCGGTGCAGGCTATGCCTTTGGCGGAATTGTCGGAACGGTGCTTTGCCTTATCGGCTCGGCATTGGCCACTCTTGTTATATTCAGCTTAACACGGCTTTTGGGAAGAAAATTCACCTCAATTATGATTGACAAGCGTGACCTTAAAAGGTTAAAATTTTTAAACAACGACAAGAAGCTGGTGGGACTTATGGCACTGCTATATTTCATACCCGGCACGCCTAAGGACCTTATCACCTATTTTGCCGGAGTCACAAAAATCAAATTCGGTACATTTATGATTATCAGCACCTTTTGCAGAATCCCGTCGGTTGTAACCTCAACCTTTGCAGGGTCAACCTTCGGTGACCAAAAGTATTTAAGCACAATTATTATTTTCGGCGTAGCCGCGTTGCTCGGTATCGGCGGATATTTCCTTTACAATTTTCTATCTCGTAAGCACACCGAAAGAAAACAGAAAAAATAGCATGCTGAATTATAAGAATTATAGCCCTGGGCAATTACCCAGGGCTATCTTTTATAATTCAGGTTTAAAACTCGGCATAAGCTGCAGCTTAAACAAATTCATTTTGTGCTTACGGTCAATTAACTCCTTTTTCTGAGCGTCGTCAATAATACCCTCACGGATATATTTATCAAGTTCTGCATAAGTAAAGCCTAAATTTTCCTCATCGGTTTTACCGCAAAGTCCGTCAATCGGCACCTTATCCACCAAGACATCAGGTAGTCCTAATTCACGTCCGATTGCCTTCACCTCTTGCACCGTAAGGTTTGACATAGGACTGAAATCACCTGCGGCATCACCGTAACGGGTAGAATATCCCACCCAATCCTCGGACAGATTACAGGTATTAACCACGCGCCCGTTAAATGTCTGTGCAACTGCATAAACGGTAGCCATTCTGATTCTCGGTGGCAGGTTTACCCTGCTTTGGTTCGAAAGTTCAAACGGAAATGCCGAGGAAATACCATCAACGGCATCCTTAATATTCACAACATAATGTTTAATATCAAGGTGGCGAACCAGCAGTTCTGCCATATCAATATCGTGCTGAACGCCGCAAGGCATTAAAACACCGATAACCCTATCCTTACCCAACGCTTCAACACAAAGTGCCGCCGCAACCGAGCTATCCTTTCCGCCCGAAATACCGATTACTGCATTGCAATCGGGTCCGTTTTCACGAAAAAACTCACGAATCCATTCTACACAATCATTTTTTATTCTTTTAGCATCAAACATCCTTATCACCTTTTAAATTATATTGATTTGACACATTTTCATTACAGTCAATGCGGCATTATGACTATCAACCGTTACGCCGGCGCAACACAGCGAATCAACCGAAATCGGTATTTCAGGAAAATTAGCTTTTAAAAGCAATGCATTTGACACAACACATATATCGGTACAAAGACCTATAAGCTCAACGGAAAATCCCTCACCGTCAGTTACAGCCTTCACCAATTCAGGAAGCTTTACCGAGCCGAAGGTCGGCTTTTCAACTAAGGTATACCGCTTTGAATCAAGTGCGTTTTGCACTTCTTTTACCAAATCGTGACCGGCAGT
>CAJGBX010000017.1 GCA_904501685.1 Clostridiaceae bacterium | reverse complement strand
ATTTTTCAAGGTTGAAATTCTATGCGCAATCGACAAGGTTGTTCTGCCCTTTGAAAGCTTTTCCAAGGCATTCTGGATGTTCCGCTCGGTCTCGGTATCTACCGCCGCCGTAGCCTCATCCAAAATAAGTATTTTAGGGTCGCTCAAAATTGCCCTTGCAATCGAGAGCCTTTGACGCTCACCACCCGAAAGACTTCTTCCACCGGTACCGACATAGGTGTCATATCCGTCAGGCAGTTTCAAAATAAAATCATGCGCACCAGCCGCAATTGCCGCATTTAAAACAGCTTTGCGGTCGGCATTCGGGTTGGCATAGGCAATATTTTCAAAAATCGAGCCCTTAAATATATATGTTTCCTGACTGACCAATGCAACCGAACGCCTTATATCCTCAAACGACATATCCCTTAAATCAATACCGTCTAAATAAATATGTCCCGAATTCGGGTCATAAAGCCTTGTAATAAGGTTGGCAAGTGTAGACTTTCCGGCACCGGATTTCCCGACAATACCGAGCATCTCGCCCGCCTTGACCTCCAACGAAACATCCTTTATAACCTCGTGGTTTTCCTCATACCCGAAGGTGACATTTTGAAGCTTGATTTCACCCTTTATTTCAGAAACCTTGCAAGGATTTAACACCTGTGCAACATCCGGCTTGGCATCAATAATTTCGAAAATACGCTGGGCCGAATTCATCGAGGACGACCACCAACGGAACATCTGAGAGAAAAAGTTTGCGGGATCAGCAAGTAATGACACATAGCCGGTAAAGGTTATCAGCTCACCATAGGACATTTGGGGCCGGAAAACTCCCAAAACAAAACAGACACCGATACCCCAGACAGCCAATGCCGAAACCGATTTTGCAACCTCATAAATTGCGGTGAATTTAAGGTCAAACCGCATTGAAGCATACTGTGAAATATAAACATTGTCGCTTTCCTTATCCAACCGCTTTGATTCCTCATCCTCCATACCGAAGGATTTTACCACACGTGCACCCGAAATGTTATCGTTAATCTTAGAACGGTAATCGCGTGAAGCATGGAACATCTTACTGTGGTAGTGCCACATTACCGGCCGCAGCTTAATACTGATTATTGTCGCAATAGGTATCGCAACGCTGGCTGTCAACGCCAATATCCAGTTGGTACTGAACATAACAGTAAACGAAAATACAAGCGTAAACAGGTTAGGCAAGACATAAGGTATGCCATCAATGAAAATATCCGAAACCTGATTGGCGTCCGAGGTTATACGTGTCATCAAGCCGCCGGTACGCTTATCTGTAAAGAATGAAACCGACAAAAGCTGAATAGCGCTGAATACCTTTTTCTTGATGGTACTTACAGCGGTCGGTACTATACGTGCAACCATTCTGCCCTGAATAATGCCGAAAATCTGCTGTAACAGCTTACAGCCTGCCATAGTCAATGCCAATAAGAGCAAAATTAATGCAAAATCGTCAAACGGTATTTTGGATAAAAACAAAACCGATTTATCCTTACCCAAAACCCCGTCATAAAGTAAGCTTCCGCTTAAATACGGCCAAACCGATGACATAACCGCCGTTAAAACACTCATAACACACATAACGGCAATCTGCGGAATAAACGGCCTAAAAAAGCCACCCAAACGTATAAAAATTTTACGTTTATCCATGCATTTCGGACAAACCTTACGCTTAGAGTCAGGATAACGGCGGCCGCATTTAGGACACCTTTCAACCCGTTTTTCCTCATAAAGCTTATCCTCGGGAATTTCCTTGCCCGAAATTTTTAGCCTCAAAACCTCACATAGACGGTTTATGCGGAATTTATATGCATTAGTAAATGCAAAAAGCTGCTTTTGGACGCCGTCAACCGTAAGCCGCAAAGCTCCTCCTACCACCAAGCCGTCGGTTTTAACAGAGGAAATTTTACCTATATCAAAAAGCTCAAAATCATAATCGTCAGCCTTACGCTTTAGGGTTGAAAAGGGTGAACAATCAATCAAATTCTCGGTTTTTTGCCGAGCCTTGCCTATAATAAGCACCGTTTCGGTCAAAATGAGAATACGGTGACGAAAGCTGCAGTCGGTATCCATATCAGCCTCAGCAAAAATCAACACGTTATCCTTCAATATACCCTTTTCAGTCAAACTAGACTTTAGCTTATTAGGTAACTCACCCAAATATTTTTTCTCATCCATATTCTCACCGCCCTTATGACCTTAAATTACAATAATATTACCACGCCGACTCATATATGTCAACGAGAAACGCCACTGATAACAAAAAATCCGACAGAGCTCTGTCGGATTTCTTAATTACTTATAAACCACCGTATCACTCATAGGACGATAGTTAAAATGCATATCAATCGGCTTGGCATCCTCAGACTCATATCCCATTACCAACAGTGCCACCGGAACAATACCTTCGGGAATATCAAATGTGCTTACCATTGCCGAAGGGTCAAAATGCATTACCCAAGTTGTGCCGACACCGATATCAGCGGCGGCAAGCATCATATGTGTTGTAACAATTGAAGCGTCCACAACACCCGAGCTTTTTCCGTCATATTTTCTACGCCAGGCCTCGTCCTTTTTATAGCAAACAAGCATTGCACATGGTGCATTAAAATGGCATTTGGTACAAGCTTTAAGCTGTTCGACGGCTTCATCACTTTGCAAAACATAAATCCTCTGCGGTTGATTATTACACCCGGTCGGAGCCAAGTGTCCTGCCTTTAAAATCTTTTCAATATCCTCAGATTTTATTTTTTCAGCCTTAAAGCTTCTGACCGAAAAACGCTCTTTAATTAAATCAAAATATTCCATTTTGACGCCTCCTGATTTGCCAAAATATATTATTCGGCTTTAAACAATGCTTTTACCGCCTTATAGGTCATATAAACGTCGAACTTGGAAACAACCTCAAACGGAGCGTGCATAGACAGCACCGGCACACCAAGGTCAACCGTATCAACACCTAAATTTGCGATATACTTTGCAACTGTACCGCCGCCGCCGAGATCAACCTTGCCAAGCTCGCCGGTCTGCCAGGTAACCTGGTTTTCATCAAGAATTCTTCTCACCCAAGCCATAAACTCAGCCGAAGCGTCCGATGTACCGCCCTTACCGCGCGAACCGGTATACTTGGTAATGACTGCACCGTAGTTTAAAAAGGCAGCATTTCTTCTTTCCATAACATCAGGGAAGGTCGGATCAAAAGCGGCATTAACATCAGCCGACAGACATTTTGAATTTCTTAAAGCCTTGTGACCGTTTCCGCCCTGAGTGGCCGCCAAATCCTCAATGAAGAACTCCAAAAGACTCGAGTTCATACCGGTGTTACCGTCCGAACCGGTTTCCTCTTTATCGGCAAGAATGGTAACCGAGGTAAACCTCGGATTAACGCTTTCAACCGCCGCCATAAGGCAAGGATATGCACAAACACGGTCATCGTGACCGTAGGCACCGATCATCGAACGGTCAAAGCCGATGTCACGAGCTACACCTGTCGGTACACATTCAAGCTCAGCCGAAAGGAAATCCTCCTCAAGAATACCGTATTTTTCAAAAAGAATTTTCAAAATATTAAGCTTTACCAGCTCACTGCCCTCATCATCCTTAAAGGGATGACTGCCGACAAGCACATTAAGCTCCTCGCCGCGGATTAATTCACCTGCCGAACGCTTATACTGATCCTGAGCCAAGTGCGGCAAAATATCGGTAATTACAAACACCGGGTCGGACAAATCCTCACCTATTGACACTTCAACGGTAGTACCGTCCTTCTTGCAAAAAACACCGTGCAAGGCCAGCGGAACTGTAGTCCACTGATACTTCTTAATTCCGCCGTAATAGTGTGTCTTAAACAAGGCAAGCTCGGAATCCTCGTACAAGGGATTAGGCTTTAGGTCAATTCTCGGCGAATCAATGTGTGCGGCGGCAATACGTGTGCCGTTTTCAACCGGCTCTGTACCGATAACAGCTAAAATCAAGGATTTTTCTTTATTATTCACATAAACCTTATCGCCTGCCGAGTATTTTTTATCGGCAGAAAATTCCATAAAACCTCTGCTTTCGGCGATTGCCAACGCCTCTTTAACACAGAGACGCTCGGTTTTGCCCTTATTCAAAAAGGACATATATCCATCGCAAAAACCGTTAACTGCGTCCAAATCGCAGTCAAGCAGACCGTTTTTTCTTTTATAAAAAAGCTTTTCCTTTAATTCCTTAAACTCTGACATATATCATTCTCCTCATTTCAGAAGTTTTGTATAATTTTTCTGTGATTCCAAAACCTTTTTCACATAGTCCTCGGTTTCAGTAAACTCTATCTCACCGAAATCCAAACGCTTATCGGCACCGAGCCATCCGTTAACGTTGCCTAAGCCGGCATTATAAGCGGCTAAAGCGGCAACCTTATCACCGTTATAGTACTTTATCAAAAAAGAAATATATTTTGTACCGTATTTTATATTAATATCGGGGTCATTCCAATGCGCTTCATAGGTGATTTCCTCACCGTCATCCAACATCTTTCTGACATCGTAAAAGGTTTCTTCGGTCAACTGCATCAAGCCTCTTGCCCCTGCTGAGGACTTAGCCTCAGGATCAAAGCCACTCTCACAGCGGATGATTGCAAACACCAAGGAGGCATCTACATCATAAGCTGAAGAATGCAGCTCTACAAGATTTTTATACTCAGTACTATACATCTGATTCATCGCTATATTATGCCCTACTGCAGCCAAAATAATCAAAGCGGCAACCGTCAAAAATTCAATAACGGTTATTTTGACACATTTACTCTTGCGTCTTCGTTTCATTATACCAATTCTCCGAATATTTTTGAAATAGCGCCTAAAAAATTTTCAAGCCCACCGTCATTTACAACTATATGCGGTGTTTTCTCTGTATAGAAGGTATCCGGTTTGCCTGCAGCAAGCCTTATATCTGCCTGCTCCTCGGTTAAGCTGTCACGCTTTAAAATACGCTCCCGGCGAATTTTAAGAGGACATAGCACCGCCACAACACTATCGCATATAGAATCCAAGCCACTTTCATACAATGTGGGTGCATCAAGCATCACACACCCTACCCCTTCAGTAGCCAATAGCTCTATAGTTTCCTTTATGCGGTCAGCAATAAATGGCAGCATAATAAAGTTTAGCTTTTCGGTTGCGGACCTGCTGGCAAATGCTTTTTCGGCAAGTTTTTTACGAATTAAACTACCGTCAGCAGCTAAAATTTCGTCACCGAAGCTTTCAGCCAACACCGGCAGTAAAGAACTCCCCTTTTCGGTTACCTCACGAGCAACCAAATCGCAGTCTATAACCTCAACACCGTTATCCTTAAAATATTTTGCAACAGTGCTTTTACCACTACCGGTAGGTCCGGTTAATCCAATTATTTTCATAATTCAATCACCTGAAATGCCGCGGCACGGATAAGACGGTTATAAACCGCCAAGCCGACACCTTGTTTTTTAGGCACACGTGAATAACAAAGCCTACAGCCTCTGTTGTCAAGCTCACGCAGTGCATCAAACAGTACTGCCGCCTGCTCTAAATCATTTTCCTTATGTCCAAACGATACAGTAGGCACCTCTAAGCCTGATTCCTCACCCTCAAAGGTCAGCGCAAAAACACCGTCGGACTTATTGGCATTCACATAGCTTTTAAACGCCTCATAATCTCCGTCAAGCATAATAACCTTAGCTTTAGGAGAATAGTGCTTGTACTTCATACCGGGAGATGCCACAGGTTTTCCTTTTTCAGGCTCGGCTAAAACAGCCTTGTCAACCTCGATATCGGGTAAAACCTCCCTCAATTGTTCAAGGGTTACACCGCCGGGACGGAGTAGCTTTGGCGGATTGGTGCAAAGAGTTATAACGGTTGATTCAACACCGACTGTGCAACGGTCAGATACAATAACTGCATCAATTTTACCGTCAAGGTCATATAAAACATGGTCGGCAGTTGTAGGACTCGGACTGCCGGATTTATTGGCAGACGGTGCCGCAAGCGGCAAACCGCTGACCCTAATCAGCTCACATGCTACCTTATTTTCAGGCATACGAACGGCAACTGTATCAAGTCCGGCACTGACCGAGGCAGGAATTTTCTCGCCTCTTGGCAAAACCATTGTAAA
Source organism: Clostridiaceae bacterium (assembly GCA_904501685.1). Taxonomy (GTDB): domain Bacteria; phylum Bacillota; class Clostridia; order Oscillospirales; family Acutalibacteraceae; genus UMGS172. The sequence continues at coordinate 12,438 of CAJGBX010000017.1, read as the reverse complement.
GGGACCCGGCCAAAATTTTTCAGCTAACTGAAACGCCTTTTCAGGAACCTCACCTACAACATCGGTAAACATTTGCATATCCGACACGTGAACAATCAATGGGTTATCCTGCGGACGACCCTTTGCCTCAAAAATATTCTTTACAGCGTTCTCATCATAGGCCGAGGCGGCAAGTCCGTAGACCGTTTCGGTCGGCATAGCAACCAAACGTCCGTTTTTCAAAAGCTCAGCCGCTTTATTTAAACTATCTTTATCCTGTTCAACATCAAAAACCGTTAAACGCAGGGTTTCCATTTTATCACTGCTCCTCTTGAGCCTTTAACATCTCGGTTCTGTAATGGGTTATAAGTGCATCAATAACCTCATCAAGGTCACCGTTCATAATCTGGTCTAATTTATAAAGCGTAAGTCCGATTCTGTGATCAGTCAAGCGTCCCTGCGGAAAGTTGTAGGTCCTGATTCGCTCAGAACGGTCACCAGTACCGACCTGCGAACGACGGTCGCTTGCAATTGCATCATTCTGTTCCTTTAACATCTGCTCATAAAGCCTTGAACGCAAAACCTTCATTGCCTTATCCTTGTTTTTATACTGACTTCGCTCGTCCTGACACTCTACCACCAGTCCTGTCGGCAGGTGGGTAATTCTGATAGCCGATTCGGTCTTATTAACGTGCTGACCGCCTGCACCGCCTGCTCGGTAGGTATCAATTTGCAGGTCACTAGGGTTGATTTCAAGTTCAACCTCCTCAGCCTCAGGTAATACGGCAACCGTTACGGTTGAAGTATGGATTCTGCCTTGAGTTTCGGTTTCGGGAACACGCTGAACGCGGTGGACGCCGCTTTCATACTTCATTCTTGAATATGCACCTGCGCCCTCAATCATAAAGCTTACTTCCTTATAGCCGCCGATTTCAGTCTCGTTCAGGTTAACAATATCAACGTGCCAACGGCGAGATTCAGCATACATTGTATACATTCGGGTCAATGACGCGGCAAACAAAGCCGCCTCCTCACCGCCTGCACCGCCTCTGATTTCAACGATAACATTACGCTCGTCGTTAGGGTCACGGGGCAAAAGCAGAATTTTCAGCTCATCAGTAAGAGCCTCAATTCTTTCCTTCGACTCCTTCAGCTCCTCTTCAACCAATTCCTTTAATTCTCGGTCAAGCTCACCCGATTCGAGCATTTCCAAGGCACCTGCCATATCACTTTGAGCCTTTTTATACTCACGAAAAGTCATAACAATCGGCTCTAACGAACGGTGCTCCTTCATCAAATCAGTCAAAAGACCTGTATTGGAAATAACCGACGGGTCGGTCATTCTTAGTCCGATTTCTTCGAAATGCCTATCAACGGCATCTAATTTCTCAAACATCTTTTTGTTCCTTTATAATCTGTTTAATATTTTTCTCAGCCTTGACACGCGGCAGCATAACCTCGTGCTGACAGCCCTCACATTTTAATTTAAAGTCCATACCGGAGCGTAGAACCAAAAACATATTGCAGCCGCAAGGGTGTGGCTTTTTCATTAAGATTCTGTCCCCTACATTGACATCCATACTCCGACACTTCCTCCTAGCCAAAGCATTCAAGCCCGAATCAGATTTTGGGATAAGGATTTAATGCTGTGGCTACACAAAATAAAACAAAAACGGATACGGCGACCTCAATCACTGTATCCGTCAGGCAGACTGAAAGTGCGCCTTTTTTATTTAATTCACTTAAGCTTTCCGTAAAGCTTAGTGCCGTCGGTTTCCTTAGGCTTTGCCGGTGCCGTAGCCTCTGCAGCAGGCTTTGCAGGACGGTTTTGACGTCCGCCGTTACCACGGTCACGTCCGTTTCTGCGGTCGCGGTTGCCTCGATTGTCCTGAGGCAGGCGAACCTGCTTGCCCTCGGGAACGATGACAACACGACGGTTAGCACCGTCACCAATTGAAGTCGAGGTTACGCCCTCAATATTCTGAACAGCAGTATGAATAACACGACGCTCATACGGATTCATTGGCTCTAACGAACGGCTGCGGCCGGTACGCAGAACCTGACCCGCAGTACGCTTTGCCAAGCCCTCAAGAGTGTTTTCTCTCTTTTCACGATAGTTGCCGATATCAATAACAACTCGGTAATATCCGCCGCCGTTTTCATTGGCAACCAACGATGCCAAATATTGTAAAGCATCCAAGGTTTCGCCACGACGACCGATAATCATACCCAGAGCCTCACCGCCCTCGAGTACGATTTTAGAGCCGCCCTCAACGTCACAAATGGTTGCGGTAAAGTTTTCACAACCAAGTTTCACTAAAACCTCAGACAGATACTTATATGCTCTGCCTGCCTGAGAAGCGGGGTCAACCTCAGCAGCCGGAACACCCTTAACTTCCTTCGTGGGTTCTTGAGCCTTTACTTCAGCCTTGTCCTCTTTTTTAGAAGCCGGCTTCTGTTCCTTCTTTATGTTCTCACGGCGGACATTTTTATTGTCACGGTTTTCCTTTTTTGCTTTGTTTTCCTTTTTAGGTGCCGGGTCAGGAGCCTCAACATAAACTCTGACCTTGGCATCACTACCGCCAAAAAGACCTAAAACCTTTTTCTTATAGTCTGAAATAACTTCAAACTGTACATCTTCATCTATACCGGCATTAAGCAATTCCAATGCTTTTTCGTGTGCCTCACGCACAGTACGACCGGTACCTGTTGCTTCTTTTATAATCACTGTATTTACTCCTTAGTAACTCAATACTATTCCGCTTTGGCTTCATCGACAGCGGAAATTCTTTTATTTTCCTTAATTGCACGGGCAACGATATTCTTTGCCTGCTCCCTTGCGTTTACAACGTTCGGCCCGTAGAAAATCTGGGTCAGAATCTGAATACATCCCGAAACCAAGCTTGAGCATGCCCAATAGAAGCCTACCGCACACGGGAAGCCGAATGCGATAAACAACGAAATCAACGGCATCATAAGCATCATAGTCATCATATTTGGAGCCTCGGGGTTTGCCTTTTTCTGCAATTTGGAGGTTATAACACCGGTAAGCAAGGCAGTAGCAAACGAAGCCAAGGGGATTAACCAGGTTCTGTTGAAATTCTTAAAGATATTCCACGAGAATGACGGTGTGTCACGAAGGTCAATGCCGAACAGATTGAAATCAAACTTATTCAAGTCATCAAGACTTCCATTGTTTAATTCAAACACCTCGGCAACTATCGGCTCATAGCTTGAGTGACCGTCGCTCAAGTAAGCGGCGACTTCAACCTCACGCACAATGGTATTCTTAGTAATTTTTGCTCTGACTGCTTCCTCGACCGATTTTTCCTTAACATCCTTCTTATCCATTTTATCTACATCGTTCAAAATGGTAAGCTTGGCATAATAGGTGGCATCGTGATCGCCGTACTTGTCAGCCATGGCGAGTACCTGCGGGTCATTAACCCTTGTTTCAAGACCCAAAGCAGCCCACTGGTCATCAGTAACGGCCGAATCCTTTTCGCCATCAACTGTACGAACATAAGAAGCCCATTCCTTTGCCGCATTCATAGCTTTTGTGTCTATGTTTGCAACATAGGTAAACGGACTCATAATAGCATAATAAACGCCTAACATTAAGAAAAGACGTACTATCATAGGCAGACAACCGCCGCCCATGGAAATACCTTCTTTATTGTAAAGCTCCTGCATCGCCATACTGTACTTCTGACGGTCATCACCGTACTTTTTCTTCAAGGCGTCCAGCTTATGCTTTACCTTTGCCTGCTTGGCAGTAGATTTTTGCGATTTTAAGGTTAACGGCAACATAAGAATGTTTACCAAAATAGTAAACACAAACACCGAGATCGCAAAATTGTTCCTAAACAACTCACTCAACTGAGCCAAAATCCAGCCCATAGGCTCACTAATAAAACTCATAGCAATTCCTTACCTCCGACCGTTTATTTTGTCGGACAAATAGTCAGTATCCTTATTTTTCTTCCCTGCCCTTTTTTTCTTTAAGGGAACAGGGTCATACCCACCCTTGCAGGCAGGATTGCACCTTAATATTCGCCAAACCGTAAGTATAAAACCAACAACAGCTCCCCGTTCACGAAAGGCCTCGATAGCATAGCTTGAGCAAGTAGGCTCAAAACGGCAGCAGGGTGCTTTTTTGGGCGAGATGAATTTTTGATAAAACCTTATAAGTGCAATAAAAATGTACTTCATTCTTTAGCTTGCGGAACAATACCGCCATCTTTAAAATGTTTTTTCATAGCTTCAGCCACCTGATAGCTTTTAGCAAAAACCGTTTTTGTGCGAGCGACAAAAACAATGTCAACCCCGTTACACTCAATCAACGGTGCAATTTCTCTCATAGCGGCTTCAATCACACGCCGAGCTCGGTTACGCTCAACAGCACCGCCGACCTTTTTACCGGCAGTAATCCCATAGCGTACAATTCCTCTTTTGCTCGGCATAATATAGGTGACCAACAGAGGACTTACAAAGCTTTTTCCCCTGCCGTAAAGCCGTCTGAAATCTTTATTTAAGTTAAGCTTTACAGAATTCATCGGTCACCATCCGTCTTTTTTTACTAACATAATAAAAGGTCACAAAGTGACCTTTTATTATGCAGAAAGGCTCTGTCTGCCTTTTGCTCTACGGCGAGCAAGCACCTTGCGGCCGTTAGCGGTCGACATTCTCTTGCGGAAGCCATGCTCCTTCATACGATGAATCTTCTTCGGCTGATAAGTTCTTTTCATTTTTCCAAACCTCCTTTTCGGGTACATAGCAAAGTTATTCTGCAACCAAGACACAGTTACAGACATAACCTATCAATTTTGAATTATACCTCAAATTACCCTAAAATGTCAATAAATTTTTTAAAGATTTAAAATATTAATCTCTTATTTTATAAATACATATCCCCTTGCGGTCAACCGCAGTGTTTAGCGCTACCTATGCCGTGTATCAATCCTCTTTACCTCGTTTTTTAGAAAGCATTATGTTTGTTGCAACCTCAATTGCACTGAGTAAGGCCTCACGGTCCTCAACACTCATCGGCGTTCCGTCAAGCAACACACCGCTGTCAGAGCGTATACGCTCACTCATTTCTCGTATTATGTCAACCGCCTCACTCGAAGACTCGTTAACCCCTAAAAGGCTGTCCGACGAAACCGAAAAAATCTCACATAGCTTTACAAGCATATCCTTATTGGGACTCCGACGTCCCTGCTCATACATACCGACCGCACTCGGTGACACATCTAAAAGAGTAGCCAACTCATCCTGTGTTAATTTTCTTGCTTTTCTTAATTCCCTGATTTTTTGACCGATATAGCTCATAAAAATCACCTCATATAATTCTATCAAAATAATAACACAAAATGTGTGATTTTTCAATAGCTGCTTAAAATTCTTTGACTAACCATAATTTTAAAACCGTTTTTTTGAGGTATTTTGTAATAACTGTTGCTCAAACGTTAGTACAACTATTATATATTTACACGAAATGTGTAGTTTTCGACAAAATTTGCTTGATTTTCTACACAATTCGTGCTAACATTTTTACGTTGCACGAAAAATGGTAAATTTTAACATTAAATTTTATACTTCACAGGAGGACATATGGAACTAAACGAATTAGGACAACAATATTTAATCGCAGCCGACTGCTTAACTAAGCGTATACATCATCTGAACCGAATAGTAAAAATGCTCAAAGGCAACGATTTGATTATTATGAAGCGCAGAATACTTTCACTATATATTGACGCCGCCGAATGTCGCAGATGTGCCGACCGGCTTATTAATTACCACAAAAAAGGAGCAGCATCAAATGAACAGAACGACCTTCAGCCTTGAGGTTTTCGGTGACCGCTTGGCCGTAACCGATATATTTGAACGCGGCACCAACAGCCGCCAATTGGAAATAATGAAATCCGAATTAAAGCGTGCAATTCAATCCGAATTGACCGACCGCCAGCGTGAAATGGTAACTGAGTTTTATTTCGAAGGGCTTTCGGTTACTGAAATTGCCAATAGAAGAGGGCTTTCAAAGTCAACCGTATCGAGGCATTTAAGCCGGGCACGGGAGCGTTTGAAAAGTGCATTGAAATACGGCTTTTACCCTATCTGGGAGAATCGGTAAAAAATGCCCGTCGAAGCTTCGACGGGCACAAATGATACAATATTACAATAAATAAAGACCTGAATCCAAAACCACAAGCTCCTTTTTGCCGATACGCAAATATTTATGCACCGGCTCATCAAAAGCAGCACGCTCATGTACTGTATAGGTTTTCATATTAACCTCAAGTATGTTATTTGCCTTGGAATTGCAAACGACAAGCAGATTTTCCGCCTCGTTTATCCAAAGACCCTTAGGGCCTGAAAACGACGAATCGTTAGAACCGCCGATTCTCAATTCCTCACGCATTGTGTGAAGATTAAAGCGAATAAGTGCATTACGCTCGGGGAACGAAGCCCAAAGCGTATGTCCGTTATGAGCAATCGAAGCAGGACCGCATTCCTTATATTTAATGGTACCCTGCCATTCAAGGTCGCCGTTGGAATCCAAAATCTTTGCATTGCCGTTTTTGGTAACAACAAACAAGCTGCCGTTATCAAGCTTTGCGCTGCTACAGGTAATAGCCTCACTGGGAAGCATACCGTCTGTCGGGTCAACCTCACCGAACTTAATGTAATTATAATCGGAACGTGTTCTCTGAACGACAGTACCGTTATCAAGCTGTACCGACTTATATGATACAACTATTCTATCCTGCACCTCACTGCGACGGTATACAAGAATAAAACCATCTTGATATTCCAAAATATCATATATTTCATCTGCAAACAGTTTTTTCACAATTTTCTTTCCTTTTCTTCTGTTTTCTTTACATAATACTTACACTCAAGCCTATTTTATCCTAATTTGCGTACGATTGCAACGCCCATTTCAATATTTTTTTAAATTTTTACAAAATATAACAATTAACGCTCAAAAACAAGCCTTGGTACTTGTGACAGACAAAATTTAAAAACATAAAATGTATTAAGTTTAAAATTTCACGACTAAACAATCTGAATAAAGGTAAAAATAATAATGCAAAACTTATTTTGGGAGTGTGAAACCAAGTGACGGTTAAAAGAGGAGACATTTATTACGCCGATTTAAGTCCGGTCGTAGGCTCAGAGCAAGGCGGAGTAAGACCTGTACTTATAGTTCAAAACGACGTCGGAAACAAGTATAGTCCGACAGTCATTGCCGCAGCAATAACCAGCCAGAAGGATAAAACTAATCTGCCGACCCATATTAAGGTTGATGCTGACGGGTGCGGACTTTCCAAGGATTCAATTGTCCTTTTAGAACAGGTGCGAACAATAGACAAGCAACGGCTTAAGGAAAAAATGGGCAGTCTTGACGTAAGCTCAATGAACGCTATCGACAAAGCTCTCTCGGTCAGCTTCGGCTTAGGCGGGCTTTGACTTAACAGATTAATATATTTATAATAAAAAGCGACCCGTGGGTCGCTTTTTATGTTTTTACCCTATTTCTTTTTCTGTTGCTTAAGCCAAATTTTCATAACCATTTTATGTGGTAAAATCTTAGTCAACAACACCTGCGCACGGATTTTAAAACCACAAACCGATACATCCTTTTTCTTTTTCATATCGCGAAGCGCTCGTTTCACTACCTGCTCGGAGGTGAAAAACTGATTATAATAGGTAATAACGCTTTCGTCGACAACGGCTCGGTCAAAAAACTCCGTCTTAACCCAACCGGGACAAACCGCCATCATTTTAATACCGGTGTGACGAAGCTCGCAGTTGACTGCTCTTGTAAAGCTTAAAACAAATGCCTTTGTTGCAGCATAAACGCCGATGTAAGGCACCGGCTGAAATGAAGAAAGTGAGTCTACCTGATAAACCTCGCTTCCATCTTTTAAAAAGGGAAGCGTAATATATGTGACTGCCACCAAAGCCTTATCGTTAAGGTCTATCATACCCAACTGCTCATCCAACGGCAAATCGCAAAAAGCACCGAACTTACCGTAACCGCTGGCATTTACCAGCACCTTGACCTCAGGGTTGTGCTCCTCTAAAAGTGACTTATATTCATCCAAAGCCTCTGCCTTAGTAAGGTCGAGCGAAATGCAACGCACAGGACAGCTGACCTCGTTTTTTATTTCCATAAGACGGTCAAGTCGGCGAGCAATTACCCAAATTTCATCGAACTGCTGTTGCTCGGTTATTTGTCTTACAAACTCACGGCCCATTCCGCTTGAAGCGCCCGTAAAAACGGCTATTTTCATTTTAGTTATCTCCTTTTTGCTTTTCAAGATAAATAATCAAAACCGTAATATCAGCAGGGCTGACACCCGAAATTCGGGAAGCCTGACCTATGCTTTGAGGTCGGATTTTTTTCAGCTTTTCAGCCGCCTCAAGCCTTAAGCCTTTAATGCCGTCATAATCCAAATTCTCAGGCAGTTTTTTATTTTCCAAACGTTCGGTTTCCCTTACCTGAGCCGCCTGACGCTCGATATATCCCGAATATTTAATCTCGGTTTCGACCCTTTCGGCAATTTCAAAGGGCAACTCGGGTCTTTCTTTATCAAAGGGAGCTAAGCTGAAATAGTCCAGCTGAGGACGGCGGATAAGGTCACTTAATCTCACACCTGTTTTTATCGGAACAGTGCCCTTTTCCTCTAACAATCGGTTAAGCTCTTGGGAAGGACCTAAAAATGTGCCTTCTATCCTTTCCACCTCAGCATTTTTAAGTGCCTTTCTTTTTAAGAATGCATTATACTCAGCATCACCCAAAAGACCAATTTCGTGGCCTAAAGGACTTAATCTTTCATCAGCATTGTCCTGACGGAGCAGTAATCGGTACTCCGAACGCGAGGTCATCATACGGTATGGGTCAGAACAGCCTTTAGTACATAAATCGTCAATAAGTGTTCCGATATACGAGCTTTGCCTCGGTAAAACTATCTGTTCCTTACCCTTGACCTTTAATGCGGCATTGATACCTGCAATAAGACCTTGAGCCGCCGCCTCCTCATAACCTGACGAGCCGTTAAACTGTCCTGCACCGTAAAGTCCGTCGCAGTTTTTCACCTCAAGCGTTACCTTTAAAGCCAACGGGTCAATGCAGGTATATTCAATAGCATATGCATTACGCATAACCTGAACATTTTCAAGTCCCTTAATGGTGCGGTAAAACTCAATCTGTACCTCCTCAGGCAAGGAGGAGGACATACCCTGCAAATACATTTCCTCAGTAGAAGCACCGCAAGGCTCAATAAACAGCTGATGCCTTTTTTTATCGGCAAAACGGACAATTTTATCCTCCAGACTCGGACAATACCTCGGACCTACACCCTCTATCATACCGCCATAAAGAGGCGAACGGTGAAGATTTCTTAAAATAACCTCTTTGGTTTTGTCGTTAGTGTAGGATATATAGCAAACCATATCGTTACGTATGGTTTCAGGGTCGGTGTTAAAGCTGAACGGAGTGACCGTATCGTCACCGGGTTGTACCTCAAGCTCTCTGAAATCAATGCTTGAGCGTAAAACTCTTGCCGGCGTACCGGTTTTGAACCGACGTAACGGCAGACCTAATTTTCCTAAAGCTGTTTCTAAGCCGTTTGCAGGAAACATCCCGTCAGGACCGCTTTCAAAGCTGACCTCACCGACATAAATCTTACCCTTTAAATATGTACCGGTTGCCAAAATAACCGTTTTGGCAACATACTCAGCATTGAGCATTGTAACACAATGCCAACCGTCTTCAAGACGGAATAAATCAACAATCTCGGCTTGACGCAGATGCAAATTCTCCTGCAGCTCCAATGTGTGCTTCATATATTCCTGATAGGCTCGACGGTCAATCTGTGCACGAAGACTGTGCACTGCAGGACCCTTTCCTCGGTTTAACATTCGGTTTTGTAATGTGGTTTTATCGGCCGCCTTACCCATTTCACCGCCAAGTGCATCAATCTCTCTTACCAAGTGGCCCTTGGCAGTACCGCCGATTGACGGATTGCAGGGCATATTGCCAACCGCATCCAAATTAATTGTAAAAATAGCCGTTTTAAGTCCTAATCTGGCCGAGGCCAACGCAGCCTCAATACCTGCGTGACCCGCACCGATTACTATACAATCATAATTTCCGGCAAAATAATTCATAACTTAACTTCCTTTATTTTCCTACGCAAAAATGCTCGAACACCTTATTCATAACCTCAACCGTTACTCGCTCACCCGTAAGCTCAAGCAATGCCGCCAAGGCATCGTCAAGCAGTACGCCGACGGCATCCATTGTCATTCCCATTTGCAAGCTTGAAAGCGTCTCGTTAACATTTTGCAGCGTTCTTACAACACAGTCACGCTGACGCTCATTCAAAAACACATCAGCCGAGCCGCTTAAGTTATCGGTTTTGGTGATTTCTTTCACAATACTTTTAAACTCAGCCAGTCCGCTTCCGTCCTTGGCCGACATTTCGACAAATTTCAAGCCCTGCTTTTCTGCCAAGGACTTGTCCGCAGTACAGATGTCCGATTTATTATAAACAACCACTGCCGAGCGTCCTTTTAAGACTTCAAAAATTTGTTTTATTTCACTGTTTTCAGTATCACTGCTATCGACCACCGCGATAATCAAATCGGCAGAATCAATACGCTCTCTGGCCAGCTTCACACCAATCTGCTCAACCTCGTCTGCAGCATTACGAAGGCCTGCAGTATCACTTAATTTTAAAACAAGTCCGTCTAAATTAACCGTTTCCTCAACAATATCACGGGTTGTGCCGGCAATCGGCGTTACAATTGACCTCTCGTAGCCCGAAAGCAGATTCATTAAGGTGGATTTTCCGGCATTCGGCGGACCAACTATGACTGTATTTACACCGTGACGTATCATTCGGCCGGTATCATAGGTATCAAGCAATCTTTGTAACTCTGCTTTTGACTCACTCAGCATTGATTCAAGCTTATCAATTCCGCTGAACTCCGGCTCCTCATCAGGAAAATCCGAAAACGCCGCGACCGTTGCCGCCGCAAAGGCAAGCCTGTCCTTTATAGCGTTGCATTTTTGTGACAGTACACCCGATTTTGCAAGCACTGATGCCCTTAAAGACTGCTCGCCGTCGGCTGAAATTATATCCATAACCGACTCAGCCTCATTAAGTGACATTTTGCCGTTTTCAAAGGCTCTGCGTGTAAATTCGCCGCGTTCGGCCAAAAAAGCTCCTGCTTCTAAAACCGCACGCAAAACCTTACGGACAACAAAGCTACCGCCGTGTACCGACAGCTCAACCACATTTTCACCGGTATAGCTTTTAGGTGCCAGAAAAACCAAAGCCACCGCCTCATCTATTCTTTGACCTTGGGCCTCTACATAGCCGAATAATGCCGAATAGCCCTGAACCTCAGCCAAGGCTTTGCCCGAAGCAGACTTGAAAACCTTTTGGGCGACGGCTATTGCCTCATCGCCCGAAATTCTGACTATACCGATTGATGCTTCACCTAAAGCCGTCGCAATAGCGGCAATGGTCTTGCTCATATTTACACCTTCTTAAACAAAAATCCTCTTGGTCCAATTACGCTTATCATACTTTACCGAAATACCCTTGGCGTCGGTCATTCTGATAGCAAAGCGAGTGTCCTTAACGGCAAAAACAACCGGGTCACCGAACGGCGCCGACCTTATATAGATAATCGGTGCACCCGCAGTAGCACCTATGGCCTCCAACCGCCTTTTAAACGCCCTTTCACCTGAAACCGAAACTATAATAGCAGGAATCCCTTTTTTTAATTTATCAGCCGTCATAAAAGCACCCTTAACCAAATAATTATACACCAAGCAAATGCTTCAAGTCAATCAAATTCAATTATGTATATATAAATATGTATAAAAAGGGAAAAACTTTCAGTGCTTATTGACAATTACCGAAAGTTGGGGTATAATAATTTACATAAACCAAACTTTTATGAAAGGTGATTTGTTATGAAGTTTAAGCATGTTCTTTGGATTGTCGGCGCTATCGTTGCCGTATCTGCAGCCATTGCAGGCATTGCATTATTTGTAACCCGCTTCCTTGCTGAAGAGGATGAGGAAAATTATATTGAATGCGAAGTCGGTGCTGACGAATAATTCTGAATTGCATAAAGCGGAGATGTGTTATACACATCTCCGCTTTTTTGTTTTACTTATACAAATGAGCACCGGTAATGGTTATAACCGCAACCTTGGTGCCGAGATTATCGGTCACCGTCATTTCATAAAAGCAGGTAGTTTTACCGTCCTTTAATACCCTGCTTTCACAGAATAGCGTATCACCTTTAGCAGCACTTAAATAACAAATCTGACTGACTGTGGTAACCGTAACACACTCTGAATCAAGATTGGTCGAAACCGCAAAGGTAAAATCGGCCAAGGTATACATCACACCGCCCATTGGATGT
>CAJGBX010000016.1 GCA_904501685.1 Clostridiaceae bacterium | reverse complement strand
TAATAAGCTTACAGCTGAATTGGCAGAGCTTGAAAATGATGTTAATAATCCCGATTATGAACGTATTGCAACAGTAAAATTTGAGCTTGAAAAGAGTAGGGAAGAACTTGAAAGAGTAAAGCCAAAGGCCGCAAAAAACAAGGTTACAAATGATGATTTGGCCCGTGTTATTGAGCTTTGGACCGGTGTTCCTGCCGCTAAGGTTAAACAGAACAATCTAGAAAAGCTTTCAACCTTAGAAAATAATATTAAAAAGCATATTATCGGTCAGGATGAAGCAGTTGAAGCTGTTGTTTTAGGTGTCCGACGTTCAAGTGTTCAAATTTCAAGCCACCGCAGACCGGCGTCGTTTATCTTTGTGGGACCTACCGGTGTCGGTAAGACCGAGCTTGTCAAGGTGTTGGCTAAAGAAATGTTCAATACTCCCGATGCTTTGATTAGACTTGATATGTCGGAATTTATGGAAAAGCATGCTGTGTCTAAGCTGATTGGTGCGCCTCCGGGATATGTTGGCTATGATGAAGCCGGTCAGCTAACCGAAAAGGTGCGCAGAAAGCCGTATTCGGTAATACTTTTTGATGAAATTGAAAAGGCACATCCTGATATTTTGAATATATTGCTGCAAATCCTCGATGACGGCAGGATTACCGATTCTCAAGGCAGAACTGTCAACTTTGAAAACACTGTTTTGGTAATGACCTCGAATGCAGGAAGTGATAATAACGGTACGTTATTAGGCTTTAATAAAACACAGGCAGAGGCAACTAAGGATAAGGCTTTAAAAGCACTTAAGGATTTCTTAAGACCTGAATTTTTAGGCAGGGTAGACGAAATTGTTGCATTCTCACCGTTAGGTAAGGATTCTCTTGAGAAAATAGCAGAGCTTATTCTTGATGAACTAAAGCCGTTGCTGGCAGAACGAAATATTAAGTTCAGTTATGACAGTTCGGTTTGCAGCTACTTTGCTGAGAAGTGTGACGGCAAGTCGGGTGCCAGAGAGCTTCGTAAAATGGTCCGTAAAGAGGTTGAGGATAAGATTATAGGTGCTATGATTGATAATCCTGAGCTGAATTTCAAATCGGTTAACGTTATTTGCAACGAAGCTCCTGAATTAGAATTTTCTTTGTAAATAAATTCTAAAATTTTTAAATTTTCTCTTGACGTGTGACGTAGTTTGTGGTATTATATACTGCGTCACAAAGTTGCGGGTGTAGTTCAGTGGTAGAATTCCAGCCTTCCAAGCTGGTCGCGTGGGTTCGATTCCCATCACCCGCTCCAAAAATGCCCGGCCGTTGGCAATAGTCTTCGGTTTATGGGCGTTTTTTATGAATTGAATATTGCGCTGATAGCTCAGCTGGATAGAGCAACTGCCTTCTAAGCAGTAGGTCGGGGGTTCGAGTCCCTCTCAGCGCGCCAAAAAAATCCAAGTCCGAGGACTTGGATTTTTTATCTATTATGAAAGTAATGGTATATAATCAACCGTTAGGTGTGTATCATATTTTCGTTTTGTATTATCAATTATATTGAATACTTAAGTAAGTATTCGTCGAATTTACGGTTAAATTCCTCACCATCACGCTTAATAGCTCTAAGGTTTTCGTGGATATTCATATCATGAAGAGTTAAGTCAAGCATACAGCCTGCTATATTAGAACAATGGTCAGATGTGCGCTCAAGGTTAGTCAGCATATCCGACCAGACAAAGCCGGCATCCATGGTACATTCTCCTTGCTGTAAGCGAGTAATGTGATTATTTCTTAATGAACATTTGAGTTGGTCAATGACCTGTTCTAAAGGCTCTATACTTGCAATTACATCGTTGCTTCGCTCGGTAAATGCAAGGTACGCGAGATCAACAATTTCATTGACTGCAGCAGTAAGTGTTAGAAGCTCATTTTTTGCATTTGTTGATAGTACTATTTCTTTTTCACGCATTTCTTCAACCGACTCTAAAAGATTGACACTGTGGTCGGAGATTCTTTCAAAGTCGCCGATAACCTTAAGAAGCATGGCGGTTTCGGCACTATCTTCAGAACTTATTTTCAATGAGCTGAGTCGTACTAAATAAGAGCCTAAAATATCTTCATATTTATCAGTTTTTTCTTCAGCGTTGCGAATTTTTTCTGCGAGCTCGGGTGTATAGTTTTCAAATGAAGCTATTGCATTGTGTAAACCTTCAACAGCAAAATTTGCGAGTTCAACCGTTACCGAGCGGCTTTGGTCAATAGCAATTGAAGGAGTAGTAAGCAAACGGTCATCAAGTGTTGTAAAATTGTCGGTTGTTTTTAAATCGGGAATAATTTTGCAGGCTAATTTTTCAAGTAAGCCGGCACAGGGTAATAGCAGTGCGGTACAGATTATGTTAAATACCGAATGGCAAACAGCGATTGTTACATGATTGGCACTATCGTTGAGTATAGTCGGATTAACAGTATATTTCATTAAAGAATATACTGATAAAAGTATAACACTTCCTATAACATTAAAGGAAAGGTGAACTACAGCAGTACGACGTGCGTTTTTGTTGGTTCCTGCACTTGAAAGTAATGCAGTAACGCAGGTGCCGATATTCTGTCCCATTATTATGGGGATTGATGCACCTATGGTTACCTGACCGGTTGCTGATAAAGCTTGTAAAATACCGACAGAGGCAGAGCTTGATTGAATGATACCTGTAAGAATTGCACCGGCCAAAACTCCTAAAATCGGATTCTGGAATTTAATAAACAACTGTTGGAAGGCTGGAACATCCTTCAAACCGGATACCGAATCCGACATAGCATCCATACCGTACATCAATGTCGCAAAGCCAAGGAGTATAACTGCTGTGTCCTTTGCTTTGTCCTTTTTTGAGAACATATATAATGCTATACCTATTAAAGCTAACACCGGAGTAAAGGATGACGGCTTCAATAACTGCACAAAGGTGTTTGAAGAATCAATACCTCCGAGACTTAAAAGCCAAGCGGTAACGGTTGTACCGACGTTAGCACCCATAATAACATTAATTGCCTGTTTTAAGGTCATCAATCCGGAATTGGTAAATCCAACTACCATAACAGTTGTAGCAGATGAGCTCTGTATTATAGAAGTAACTCCGAGACCGGTTAAAAATCCGGCAATTCGTCCATTCGTTAATTTCCCTAAAATTGTTTTTAATTTACTTCCTGCACGTCTTTCCAAGGCTTCACCCATTAGATTCATTCCGAAGAGGAATAGGCAAAGTCCGCCGATTAGTGCCAAGACATTAAAGATATCCATACTTTTACTCCTTAAATTAATTTAATTATAATATATCAGTTGTATGTAAATTCATCTTCAAGTACAGGTTAAATTTAGGTAAAATTTATAAACTTTTTTTATAATTTAAAATAATACTTGACTTTTTTTGAAAAAAGTATTAAAACACTTTAGGTGTTTTAAATATTTTGATACAGGGAAGTGCTATATTTGATTGCAGTACGTAAGCCTAAAATCAGTATAACTGAATTGTTATATTCTTTTATTAAAAGAAATATTGTAATGTGCGTCGCATTTACCGCTGCTTTGATTACCTGCATTTTTGTTCCTATTGACAGTCAGTATCTTGGATATTTTGATGTAAAAACATTAACCTGCCTTTTTTGCGTATTGGCTGTTGTTTGTGCACTGAAAAATATAAGCTTTTTCTATATTCTTGCCAAAAAAATTGTAAAATGCTTTAAAAATATCAGAATGTGTGTTTTAGCACTTGTTTATATAACCTTTATCGGCTCAATGCTGATTGCAAATGATATGGCATTGCTTACATTTCTGCCGCTTGGTTACTTTGTGTTATCTACCGGCGGAAAGGAAAGATATATGGCTTTTACCTTTATTATGCAGAATATTGCAGCAAACTTAGGCGGTATGCTTACTCCTTTCGGAAATCCTCAGAACCTTTACTTGTATACTAAATTCAGTATACCCAATTTAGAGTTTATGAGTATAATGCTTGTACCGTTTTTGGTTTCAATTGCTTTAATCACTGCTTGCTGCTTGTTTATCAAGCCTGAACCGATAGATATTAAGGATACGCCTAAGTCATTTAATATTAAAAAAGCAGTACTTTATTTAGTTCTATTTGCTATCTCAATTGCAATAGTTTTTCGTGGAATTCCTTATTATTTAGGTCTGATAATTATTCCTCCTGTTCTGTTCGTGGTTGACCGCGATGCGTTGAAGAAGGTGGATTATCCATTACTTTTGACATTTGTTTTCTTTTTTATTTTTGCTGGAAATATGGCGAGAATTGATGTAGTGCGTGATTTCTTCTCTTATCTTTTGGATAAAAACACGTTAATATTCAGTGTTTTATCCTGCCAGGTTATCAGCAATGTTCCGTCATCAATTTTACTTTCACAGTTTACCGGAGACTATGCAAATTTATTAGTTGGTGTCAATATCGGCGGAGCCGGCACATTGATTGCATCATTAGCCTCTTTAATTACATTTCGTGAGTATACATCACATAATCCTGCAAAAACAGGCTATTATATAGGAATGTTTAGTGCTTTTAATTTTGGATTTTTAATTATTTTAACTTCTTTAATGCTGATATTGTAATAAAAAACACGTACCTCACCGTACGTGTTTTTTTGTTGCTTTGATTTAATTGTTTGTACGCTTATAGGTAGGAACGATTTCGGCTACGATATCCTTCATATCCTCAGTTTCAACCTTGTAAGCCTCTTCAAGACGTTTAAGCTGTGCTTTGAACAATTCATCATCCATTTCAATAGGCTTTCCGATGTGAATAAGCTTGTTATCGGTATCCTGCAAGCCTTCCTCGTCCATAAGTAGCTCTTCATAAAGCTTTTCACCGGGACGAAGACCGGTAAACTCAATCTTAATATCAAAATCAGGCTCGAAGCCAGAAAGCTTAATTAGATTTCGTGCCATATCGGCAATTTTAACAGGTTGACCCATATCGAGCACGTAAATTTCGCCGCCTTTGGCATAGTAGCCAGCCTGCAAAACCAACGAAACAGCCTCAGGAATAGTCATAAAGAAGCGAGTGATATCAGGATGTGTAACGGTTACAGGACCGCCTTCGGCAATTTGCTTTTCAAACAGCGGAATTACACTTCCGTTACTTCCTAAAACATTACCGAAACGTACTGCTACAAACTCGGTATTAGGTGCTTCTCTGTTCATCATCTGAACAACCATTTCACAAAGGCGCTTAGAGGCACCCATAATGTTTGTGGGATTAACTGCCTTATCGGTTGAAATCAAAACAAACTTTTTAACACCATTCTGAACCGCGGCTTTGGCCATCTTATAGGTACCGAATACATTATTTTTGATTGCCTCGTTAGGGGAATCCTCCATTAAAGGTACGTGCTTATGTGCTGCAGCATGGAATACAATATCAGGCTTAAACTTACCTAATACCTTATCAAGACGTGCAGTATTACGTACAGAACCGATAAGCACCTCTAAATCAAGCTGGGGATACTTTTTCTTTAATTCCTGCTGAATATCATAAGCGTTATTTTCGTAAATATCAAAAATAATCAAGGTCTTCGGGTTAGACAGAGCTATCTGTCGGCAAAGCTCGCTTCCGATAGAACCGCCACCACCGGTAACCATAACAACCTTACCCGAGATATATTTATAAATCTCATCAAGGTTAACTGAAATTGCATCGCGTCCCAAAAGGTCCTGAATTTGTACTTTCCTTAGTTTACTTGTACTGGCTTCGCCGGTTACAAGCTGATATATACCGGGTACAATTTCAACCTTACAACCGGTTTCACAGCAAATATCGAGAATTTCCTTTCTTGTTTTACCTGAAGCACTTGGAATAGCGTAAATAATCTTATCAACATTATACTTAAATGCGGCAGAAACAATATCATTACGTCCGCCGACAACGGGAACACCACCTAATATACAACCCTTTTTCTGCTCATTGTCATCAATAAAGCAGACAACCTTTGCATTAAGCTTATCACTTTCAGTGTATTCACGCAGAAGCATTCTTCCTGCATAGCCGGCACCGATTATCATAATTTTTTCGTAATTTTTTTTAGATGACAATCTTCCCAACACGCCTACAACGCTTAAGTAAATTCTTTTTGAGAATCTTAAAAATACTGTAGACATAAAGCTTAAAAGCCAACCGAGTAAATAATATGAACGCGGCATATTAAAATCAAAAATAACAACCGAGGCAACACCGATAACTGCAAGTATGCCGTAGGCTATAAAAATTCTGAATAAATCATCCTGATCAGCAAAGCTTAAAATATTTCTATATAGCTTTAAAAGAGAAAATACAAGAAAATATATAACTACATAGAAAGGAATTGTTCTAAAAAAAGTTTCAACATACTCAACAGGAATTGCTGATATTTTAAAATCGTGCCTCAGCCACAAAGCTATGAAAAATGAGCCACTAATGAAAATAGCATCAAGAACGGCAAGTATAACCATAATTCTAAAGCGTTTACCTAATGACACAGAAGACATATCTATAAACCCCCAAAATAATTTTAGTTAATTATTATATTCCTTGCCAAGCATCGCGGCAACGGTCATAAACATTATTTTAAAATCAGTTAATAAGCTGAATTCTCTGATACCTTCTAAATTGAGCTTCATTTTATCGGGCAGGATTTTTTCGATATAAGTTTTATCTATATCCTTACTGGAATCCAAAAGTTCGTTTTCATCCTTATAGAGGATGCTTGTTTTAGAAGTTATACCGGCAGGAAGCAGTAAAGTAGCAAGCATTTCATCGGTATAATGTTGGACGTATTTAGGAACCTCAGGCCGTACACCGACAAATGTCATAGTACCTCTAAAAACATCAATCAACTGACTCAACTCATCAAGGCGGAATTTACGTAAAATCAAACCGACCTTAGTAACACGGCTGTCATTGTTTACAGTTACCTGAGTACCAATTTTATCGGCGTTCTGTACCATTGTACGGAATTTGAATATCTTAAAATTTTTGCCGTAGGTTGTAACACGTACCTGTCTGTAAAATACAGGCCCCTTTGAATCAAGCTTAATAATTACGGCCAAAATTAAAAAAATCGGACTTAATAAAACAAGCAGGAATGCCGAAAGAAGTATATCAAAGATACGTTTAAAGAAAAGGGAAAACCTTTTCTTTTTTAACATATCATAATATACCCTAACGGCATCGTTTTTAAAGTTTTCAGGAAGCTTGTCCCATTTTTTCAAAATCATTTCAAATACTCACCGACTATTGATAAATAAGTTTCAATTATATAATCTACTTGGCTATCGGTCAAAAGTGTATGCAAGGGAAGTGTAATTTCATTTTTAAAGAAATTGTAGGCGTTAGGATAATTATTAATATCAAATCCTAAATTTTTATAAGCTGTAAGCATCGGCAACGGCTTATAATGAACATTGCAAGATATACCTTTTTCTGCCATTTTGATAATTATTTCGTTACGTAGCTCAGGAGTAATACCGGGAATGCGTGTAATATATAAATGGCAGCATGATGTATAGTCTTGACTCAAATGCGGCAGGGTATAAATACCTGCAGATTTGAATGCTTTATCAAATTTTTTGACAATTTCTCTCCGGCGGTTCATTAAGCCATCATAACGGCTTAACTGTGCAAGACCGAGTGCACCCATAATATCGGTCATATTGAATTTGTAATATGTGCCGATAATATCATATTCCCAAGAACCGACCTTGGTTTTCGCAAGAGCGTCCTTAGATTGACCGTGTAGACTTAACAGCTGCATCTCGTGATAGATATCCTCGTTAGAAAATCCAGGGATATCGTTCCAGGTAACAGCACCGCCTTCAGCAGTAGTGAAATTCTTGACTGCGTGGAACGAGAATGATGAAAAATCAGCAATACTGCCGGTTTTCTTACTGTATCTGGAGGCACCCAATGAATGAGCCGTGTCAGCTAAAACAGCTATTCTGCCAAAGGCTTTTTGAATATCGTTTGACGGGCAGAACAAATCCTTCTTTCGGTTAACAATATCAAATATTCTATCATAATCGCAGGGAATACCGGCGATATCAACCGGAATAATTGCTTTTGTTTTGTCGGTGATTGCATTTTCGAGTAATGTATAGTCCATCTCAAAGCCGTCAGGTGAAATATCAACCAAAACAACCTTAGCGCCGACATGGCAAATTACAGATGCAGAAGCGGTATAGGTGTATGCGGTAGTAATAACCTCGTCACCGGGGCCTATACCAAGTAAACGCAGCACCATTTCGGCGCAAGCGGTCTGAGAACTCATACAAACGCATTTTTCAGTGCCTACATATGCTGCCAATTTAGATTCAAGAAGCTTAACCTTAGGACCGGTGGTAATCCATCCGGAACGTAAGGTGTCAACAACTTCATTAATTTCAAGCTCAGTAATATCAGGTGGTGAAAAAGGGATATTCATAGATAAAACTTCCTTTCTAAACCAAAAGAAACATAAACGGTTTAGCTTCCATAGGATTTCAAGTTATTATAACATAAACTCTTTATAAAATCAACATATTATGACAAAATAGATGTAAAAAGAGAATTATATTTTTAATTATTATTTGTTGTAATCGAACGTTAATTATTTATTTAAATTTGTAAAAATAAGCAAAATATAATTTTGAATAAGCTGGTTATTTGTGCCAGAATATATACTAATATAAAAAATTTAGTAACAACCTTAAATGGATAGAGAAAAATGAAAGGGATAAGTGGAGAGAACAAAAAGAAACGACAATTTTCTTGTTGAAAATTGTCGTTTCTTTTTGTTTGTATATGGGCTACGAAAAAGATATTTTCCGTTGTTTTGATATGGACTTGAACCCGTGTGTAATAAAGTGATTTTCGGCGGGCAAAAACATTTTTCCAATTATTCCAGTATCGGAACCTATGTAAATATTACTTTCTACTTCTATTTTTACGTTGTTCAATTTTGCTTTCCCAAAAATCCGCTTTGTTAATGTAGATATCATAAAGCTGTTCATAAGAAAGAATCCTGCGAGCGCTACCGTGACGAGAAGGAACGGGCGGCTGAACAATGCCCAAGGATATTCCGAGCGCAACAACGACAAACCAATTTGGGATGTGGAACAAAACAAGAAAGGCAACATAGAACAACGGATAATAGCAAGCAAGCACGATATATGATAGCCACTTTCTCGGCAGTATCTTGTTCCAAAAACGATATTCTATTGAGAAAGCGTCGAAGACATAAATGCGAACAATTCCCAATACAAGCATAATCACCATGATGACGATTATTTGAGAAGTGGAAGCGCCCGGCGCATTTTTTAATGATATTATGTAAAGAGGGCATATGATGATAATTGCAGATATAACCAATATCGTAGGTAACAAAGAGGTAATGCCTTCTATACGGGTATCAATATCTTTTCTGTATTTTTTGATACGCGATAATAAAGATATTGGGACTTTTTCAAGAACAAGGTGTTTGGTCCCTTGTGCGTAATATACGATTGCGCGAAACGCCTTTGAAGGATCACTTTTGTATCTCGGCTTTGAGTCAATGGCATATTCGATTTTTTCTACTGCTTCCCACTTAAGCATTCCTTTAGAGTGATGAATACCTTCGTCGTTAATCACGCAAATAATTTTTCCAAAAAAATGCTTATTTAGGACTCGGAGTATCAGAAAAGGCAAAGAAAGGCCAACGCATACCAAAACTGACGATTCCAAAGTAGATGGTAATTCGTATTGCTCGTACTTTCCCATAGCAAGCGAAAATACAGTAATTGAATAAGGAATGGCGATCATTAAAGAAAACAAAAAGATAAGCGGAGCATTGAAGTACTGTCTTCGTATCTTTTTTCCTTTAATTCCTCTCAGGTAATTTTTCTTCATCGTCGCACCACCTTTTTCGATTTTATTATATCACAATTTGCAAAAAGAGCAATAGATTATGTAACCACGCAGCCCAATCACGCCGAAGTCGTGTGTATCATCAATGCGAAGTATTGTATATCATCAAGCCTGTGGCTTGGATAAAAAAATTCGACAAGTCGAAACTTGTCGAATTTTTTGGCTGAGGAATAGGGATTCGAACCCCAACAAACAGAGTCAGAGTCTGTCGTGCTACCGTTACACTATTCCTCAACGGCAAAAACTATTATAACCTAAAATTCTTAAATGTCAAGAACTTTTTTTGAGATTTATCAAAATTATTTCATTATAATAATATTTTTTCTTTTAATTGACTTTTATATTGAAAAAATGTATAATAAAATGAATAGTATATATATTGGATTTTTATTGCTTAAGGGGTATTATTATGAGTGAATACAAATTTAAGGCTGCAGATATTTTACTGCCGAACGGTGATTTTGGTAAATGGTCCGTTGTTGCGTGCGACCAGTTTACCTCTGAAGCTGATTATTGGAGGTCTGTTGAAAAAGAAGTTGGTGATGCTGAATCAACATTACATATTACTTTACCTGAGTTTTATTTAGATGATAATGATACCGAAAAAAGAATTTCTGATATTAACAGTAATATGAATAAATACCTTGATAACGGTGTGTTTACTGAGTACAAGGATTCAATGATTTATGTTGAACGTACTCAAAGTGACGGCACCGTCCGTCACGGTATAGTCGGTGCAATTGAGCTTTCGGATTATGATTACAGAAAGGGAAGTAAGGCACTTATTCGTGCTACTGAGCAGACTGTAGTTGAACGTATACCTCCGAGAGTTAAAATAAGAAAGGATGCTTCATTAGAATTACCTCATGTGCTTTTACTTTGTGATGACCCGAATAAAACGGTTATCGAGCCTTTAAAGCTTAAAAAGAATAGTTTAAAGGTTGCTTATGACTTTGATTTAATGCAGGGCGGCGGTCATATTACCGGCTGGTTTTTGAATCCTGAGGATATTGAGAGAGTCGGTGCTTCTGTAGCCGCACTATATGAAAATGATGAGGATAAAATGATGTTTGCTGTTGGTGACGGTAACCACTCTCTTGCAACTGCTAAGGAATGTAGTTTATTAAATGATAATGAGCTATCAAAATCGGCGTTGGTTGAGGTTGTTAATATTCACGATGATTCGATTCAGTTTGAGCCTATTTACCGTGTATTATTTAATGTTGACCCCAAAGCCGTTATTGAAAAGTTTGTTGCCGATTTAGGTGATGCTACCCATCATTATATTGGTGCCGATGCGCATAAATTCACCTGTGTTTTCGGTAAAAATGAGGTTGAAATTTCGGTCAAACCTACATCTAAGCTTCCGGTTGGCACACTTCAGACTTGGCTTGATGATTATATTAAAGCAAACAATGTAAAAATTGACTATATACATGGTGAGGAGGTTGTTCGTTCAATCTGCGAGAACGAAAATAACCTTGGCTTTATATTTGACGGTATGCAAAAGGATGAATTGTTCCCTGCGGTACGTCAGGACGGTTCTTTGCCCAGAAAAACCTTTTCTATGGGTCATGCCGCCGACAAGCGTTACTATATTGAAGCGAGAAAAATAAAGTAAAGGAAGTTTATGTGTGAACGGTAGAATAAATTTTAGACAAAATCTTAAAACCGAATATATTTTACCGTTTGCTTTCGGCTTGGTCATCTTATTTGTTTTTGCATTTATTGACCAGACTGTTAGAAATATACAATCAATAGCTGAGGTTTTAACAGTTGCATCACTTTTTATTATATGTGCTGTTGCACTGTTTCTATATAAGAAAAACAAGCTTTCCTACGAGGCAGTTATATACCTCATATTTGCTTGTGGTTTTGCGTTAAGGCTATGCTATGCATTGAAAATCGGTTATTTTCAAAATCAGCATGATGTCGAGTCATTAAATAGCTCTGGGCATCTTTCATATATTAATTACATTTTTAATAATGGCAGTCTGCCTGACACTAATTACTGGCAGTTCAGTCATCCGCCCTTGCATCATTTAATTTCGGCAGTTGTTGTATGGTTTGGTGACCTCTTAGGATTTTCGTTGGAAAGAAGCTTTGAAAACATTCAGCTGTTAACCGTTATTTATTCATCTGTTTCAATGATTATAGGTGTAAAAATCTGTTCTGAATTGGGTGTAAACGTTAAAGCTCTTATAATATGTTGTCTGATTTTGGCATTTTTCCCGGGTATGTTCGTTTTAGCCGGCAGTATAAATAACGATATTCTGATGATTATGCTCACCTTAATTTCATTACTTTATCTAATTAAGTGGTATAAAGCACCTTCATTAAAATTTGCCGTTATTTCAGGTATGTTTTGCGGACTTGCTATGATGACTAAGGTGTCGGCTGCTTTGTTTGCGGTTGTCGCAGGCATAACTGTTTTAATAAAATTAATTTTTGATAAATCCTTGAGATTTGGCAGGGTAGCTTTACATTCATTTTTATTTGTAATCCTTCTCTTGCCGTTAGGCCTGTGGCATCCAATAAGAAATTACATTTTGTTTGAACAACCGTTAGGATATGTTGCTCCAATACCGGTTACCAACCCTTTATACACCGGTAGCGTAAGCATTGTAAAGCGCTTACTTTTGCCTTTTTCTACTGAAGGAGTAGGGGTTTATGTTGACGTTTGGGAAGAGCACAATGTATGGGGCTATGTTTTAAGAAATTCACTCTTTGGTGAATATAATTTCGGAAGTCAGGGAATAGCGTTATTCGCTGTTTTGGTAAATTTATTTTTAATATTAGTATCTCTTTCAGCTTTTGTTACTTTACTAAAAGATAAGAATAACATCAAAAAGCTTTTGCCGTTGATTTTGTTTTATATTATTCAGCTAGCTTTCTTTATCTATTTTAATATCAGGTATCCGTTTGGTTGTTCTATGGATTTTCGCTATATAGTACCGCTTTTCTTTATAGGTGTTGTTTTTATCGGATTAGGTTTTCAAAAACACCAAAACGAAAATAGTGTTTTTGCACTTTTGTTAAAGTATTTCACCTGTTTTTCTACTGCTGTTTTGTGCTTTACTTCTGTATTGCTTTTTGTTTAAAAATCAGATAATTATTATTTATTTTTAAATCAATAAGCGTAAAATAATATGAACACTTTCATTAAAAGGAGATAAAAATGGGAGTTTTGGATGTAATTTTAAACCGCGGAAGCTTTATTGAAATTTTTTCAAGCATTATTTCTGCGGCAATTGTAGTGTTTCTGGTAATGCCGGTTCACGAATATGCTCACGGCTTTGTTGCTGAAAAGCTCGGCGACCCAACACCCAGATGGCAGGGTAGAATGTCACTGAATCCAATTAAGCATATTGATTATGTCGGTGCGGTTATGATATTCCTTGTCGGCTTCGGTTGGGCTAAGCCGGTGCAGGTTGATTCACGTTATTTTAAAAATGAAAAGCGAGGAATGGCACTAACTGCCTTAGCAGGTCCTGTATCTAATCTGATAGTTGCCACGATAGTTGCATTTGTACTTCAATTGGTTACCTTTATATTGTTTAAAACCGAATTCTATATTGAATATTATGGTACCTATATCTATCAGTTCGTTTCAATTATTGAATTGATACTTTTGTATATAACCTTAATTAATGTATCACTTGCTGTTTTTAATTTAATACCCATACCTCCGCTTGACGGCTCTAAAATACTGTACGCTATTTTACCTGATAGAATTTATTGGAAGATAATGCAGTATGAACGTTATTTATACATTGGATTACTCGTTTTAATCTTTGCAGGTTCAGGCTTTGGCTCGGCTTTGAGTAATATTACCGGTAATGTAACCGAATTTATTTTATATGTAACCTCGTTACCTTTTGAATTATTTATTTAAGGATGTATTTATGACTGCAATTGAATATAAGCTTGATGTGTTTGAAGGACCTTTAGACCTTCTTTTACACCTGATTTCAAAAAATAAACTTAATATAAATGACATTCAGCTAACGGTATTGGTTGACCAGTATATCGAGTATATCCGTTCGATGCAGCTTCAGGATATGGACGTTGCCAGTGAGTTTATTGAGATGGCTTCACGTTTGATTTATCTAAAGACTGTCAGTCTTTTGCCTAAGCATGATGAGGCTGAGCAGTTAAAGGAAGAACTGACTGAAGAACTCATGGAGTATGAACGTTGCCGTAGAGCCGCTAAGCTTTTAGGTAATATGACCGACGGCTTTGATATGTTTATAAAGCTTCCTGAAAAAATTGAATTTGATAAAACATATCAAAACACTCACGAAAAAGAGCTGATTTTATCTTCATATATTGCCGCTATCGGCCGCGGTCAGAGGAAGTTACCGCCGCCGACTAACGTTTTCAGTAAAATTGTTGCAAGAAAGATTGTTTCAGTTTCATCAAAAATTGTATTTGTAATGAAAAATCTTATGCGTGGCGGAAAAAGAAAAATGAGCGGACTATTCAGCACTGCACAAAGCCGTTCTGAGCTTGTTGCTACATTTTTAGCGGTTTTAGAGCTATGCAAAGCCAACCGCGTCCATTTGGACGGCGAGGGTGAGAATATAGAAATTACTATGGTTAGAGGTAAGAAGAAATGACAGTTAATGAAATGATCCCGGCTTTTGAGGCTATACTTTTTGCCGCGGGTGAGCCGGTCGAAATAGATAAATTTTCCGATGTATTTGAGATTGATAACCAGACGGTAGAAGGTATTATGGATATGCTTTCGGACCGTTTGGACAAATCGGGCAGTGCAGTAAAGCTTGTAAGACTTGATTTTTGCTATCAGCTTTGTACCCGAAAGGAATATGCCGAAAATATCCGTTCAGTGCTTGATTTGAGAAGAAAAGCACCTCTTTCACAAGCTGCATTAGAGGTTTTGGCGGTAATAGCCTACAATCAGCCGGTTACAAAAGCTTATGTTGAACAGGTCAGAGGTGTTGACTGCTCAGGTGTTGTTTCAACTCTGGTTGAAAAGGGCTTATTGGAGGAAAAGGGCAGACTGGAGCTTCCGGGCAGACCGCTTTTATACGGAACTACTGCTAACTTTTTGCGTTGCTTTGGTTTAAAAAGCCTGGACGAGCTTCCTGATGTACCGAGTGATGAAACCGTTGAGGATGCCAATGGTCAGTTAAAGATGCTGTCGGCTGAGGTTATGGACTTAGCTAAGAATATCAGTGATGAAGTTGACGGATTGGCTGAAGATATCAAGCCGGAGGAAGCTTAATTGATAGCACTTTATATAATTTTGGGATTTATAGCGGTTGTTTTGGTTTTACTGCTTTCGAGTGTTACGGTCAAGGGCTCGGTCAATGACAGTGTTTATGTTAAAGTGGGCTTTTTGTTTTATCAAAAAACCGTTGTACCTAAACCGGAAAAACAAACTGAAAATGAATCGTCTGACCAAGAAATTAAAAAGCCTAATAAAATCCGTGAACTTATTGATAAAAAGGGTTTAGTAGCAACAATTTGTGAATTAGCAGGAATTGTAAAGGATATTTTAATAAGTTCATGTAAAACAGTCAAACATATTCGTGTGAAAAGATTTATATGTGTTGTTACTGCAGCATCTTCTGACCCACATAAAACCGCTATGATGTACGGTGAAGCATCAGCTGTTGTTTTTCCGCTTTTACGCGGTTTGCTAGAGCTTATGAAGTGGAATATCCGAAAGACAAAAGTGCTTGTTGAAAGTGATTTTTCAGGTGATAAACCAAGAATAGAAATTGATTTTAAGGTTAAGCTGAGACTCTTTTATATTGTAAAAGCCGCTTTCGGTGTACTGCTTTCTCTTCTGAAGAAAAAAATCAGACAAACAATGAAAAATAATACTGTAAATACTCAAAATGTAAATAACAAAAAGGGGATATAAAAATGGCAGAAAATAATATCAGCAATCTTTTAGAAGTTACAATGCAAAAGCTACGTACTATAGTCGATTCCGATACCATCATCGGTAATCAGATTAACGTCGGTGAAATTACAATAATTCCGATTTCAAAGTTTAGCTTTGGATTAGCTTCGGGAGGTTCGGAATTTCCTACCAAAACCTCAAACGCTAAGATGTTTGGCGGTGGAGGCGGAGCCGGTGCTACTGTAAGTCCGGTTTGTTTCCTTGTTATTAAGGGCAATGAGGTTAAGGTTTTAAATGCAACTAATACCGAAACACCTATTGAAAAGGCAATTTCAGCTGTTCCCGAGGTTATAAATAAAATTTCCGATTTATTTAAAAAGGATAAAGCAGAAGAAGTAAAATAAAAGTTTTAAATGCCGAGACTTCGCCATATTATTTTTTAGAATAATTAGCGGAGGTTAGGGTGTGAAATTTCTTTTAAAATTAATTTCGGTTTTTATATGTTGTGCTGTTTGTGTTGCACTTTTAGGTAATAATGCTAAGGCATATTCAGTTTCAGCCAAGGGATATGTTTTAATCAATGCCGACACCGGTGAGGTTCTGGCAGGCGAAAATATTCATAAACGGCTATCTATGGCCAGTACCACTAAGATTATGACAGCGGTGCTTTTGGCAGAGCTTAACACACCGGAAAAGGAAATCGTAACAACTAAGGAAATGGTTACGGTTGAAGGTTCATCAATGGGACTGCTCCCAGGTGATATGGTTTCATATTATGAGCTGCTTGTTGGTATGCTGCTTCCTTCGGGTAACGATGCCGCAAACTGTACTGCAATTGCCGTTGCAGGCTCGATTGAGAAATTTGCCGAATTGATGAATCAAAAGGCTAAAGAAATCGGTATGGATAATACTCATTTTGTCACTCCTTCGGGACTTGATGATCCTGAGCATTATTCGACTGCTTACGATATGGCTTTGTTGACAATGTATGCCTTGGATTTTCCGGTAATTCGTGATATTGTGTCCAAATCAAGTATTACCGTGACCTTTGGAAATCCACCGTATCAGCGTACTTTATATAATCATAATAAGTTGCTTAACAGCTACGATTATTGTATAGGCGTAAAGACCGGTTTTACCAAAAAAAGTGGCAGATGTTTGGTTTCGGCCGCTGAAAAGGAGGGTGTCAGGGTTATTGCCGTAACCTTGAACGCTCCTGATGATTGGAATGACCACAAATATCTTTTGGATTACGGTCTTGGCTATTTAAAAACTAAGGATATTACATATAGCTTGCCTGAAAGTACAATACCTGTTGTCGGCGGTTGTGATGATTCAGTTACAGTGTCAACCGAGAGATTTTTATGCGGCTGTACCGACAACTCAGCAAAGCAAATTTCTGCAAAATATCAAATACTGCCATTTTTGTATGCACCTGTAAAATTAGGTCAGACTGTAGGCAGGGTTGATTATATGTATAAAGGAAGAATAATTCATTCTAGTGATATTATTACTGTAGGTTCGGTTGAACAGTCGGTCTTTAAGCCGACATTTAAGCAAAGACTAATATATTATTTTAAAGGAATTTTCAAGTATTTTATTTAGGAGTAAATATGGCAGTAGAAAAGTTGAGATTACAAAAATATCTTTCACAGTGCTCTATAGCATCCCGACGTAAGGCAGAGGAATTAATAGAGCAAGGTAAGGTAAAAATTAACGGACGTAAGGCGATTTTGGGCGATAAGGTTGACCCAAAACACGATAAGGTTACTGTATTCGGTAAACCGATTCAAAATAAAGACGAGAAAATGTACATTATGCTGCATAAGCCGCGAGGTTTTGTTACTACAATGAGTGATGAACAGGGTAGGCGTTGTGTGGCTGATTTGGTGTCCGACGCTGGTATACGTCTTTATCCCGTCGGACGGCTTGACCGCAATTCAGAGGGTCTTTTGTTTATGACTAACGACGGTGAGTTTACTAATATTTTGACCCATCCTAAGCGTCATGTATCTAAGGTTTACCGTGTCACCGTTAAGGGCAAGGCTACGGATGAGCAGATTGACAGAATGGCAGTCGGTATGAAATTAGAGGAATATACGACACAGCCTTGTGATATCGGTTATATTGAAAAGCATGAGGACAGAACGGTTTTGCGTTTTACGTTATACGAGGGAAAAAACCGTGAAATCAGAAAGCTTTGTGAGGCGGTTGGTCTTGAGGTTATTAGGCTTAAGCGTGTAGAAATGGCCGGAATTAAGCTGGGTATGTTGCCACAGGGCAGATGGCGTGAATTGACCGAAAAGGAAGTTAAGCGTTTAATGAGCATAAGTATTTCTAAGGAGCATCAAAATGATTGAGATACACCCATTAAGAGATAAGCAAAAGATAGCAGAGCTTTATATTGAAAATAATGTAATAATGAACAAGAACTCAATGGCGGTGATTTGTACTGACTGTGGTGATTGTTTAGGATTTTGCCTTTTTGATTTGGATAGTGAAGCACTGACATTGCATACACTTAAACCCGAAAATGATTTATTTTTGGTTGACGGTATTTTGCGTTCAGCTTTGCATGTTGGCGTTGAAAACGGAATTATGAGCGCATTTTACTCTGAAACAGCACCTTTTGAGTTATTAAAAAAGCTTAAGTTTATAAAAGATATTGAAAAACGTGAGCTTATGGTAGATAAATTGTTTGCATCGTGTAAAAATTGCGAAAATACTTGAAATTTTGCTTGTTTTTTTAAAGGTTTCAGTATATAATATTTTTTGACTTTAAAAGTCAAAAATTTAACAATGTTTATTTAAACTTTAGAAT
>CAJGBX010000015.1 GCA_904501685.1 Clostridiaceae bacterium | reverse complement strand
TCTGAAGATGGCTTAACACCTAAGCAGCGCAAAAAGGCCGAAAAAGAGGCTAAAAAAGCTGCTAGAAAGGCCGCAAAGGAAGAAAAGAAGAAACAGAGACAAGAAGAAAAACTTCGCAAGGCGCAGGAAAAAGCAGCCCAAAAGGAAGCAGAATCCACTGAGGATGAAGTGACCAATGAAGAAACCACCGATACAGAAGTTTCTGTAGAAGAGGTTCCCGGTGAGGAAACAACCGAAGAAGAAACTGCTCCTATTAGCGAAGATGAAACTGTAGAGGAAACTTCTGGGGAAGAGCCTACCGCCGAAGAAATCTCTTCAGAAAACGAAGAGGAGGTGAGCGAAGATGAGTGAAGAAAATAAACTGTTTGAAGAAGAATTAAAACAGGATGAAGTCGAGGAACCGGTTGCGAAAGAAGTTGATGAAACAACACCCGAAACGGAAGATACTTCCGAAGAGGTATCTACAGACGACGAAGCCGAAGCACCGACCGAAGAACTATCTTCGCCACCTGAAATTGAATCTGTGCCTTATCACGAAAGATACTATCTTAAATATCGTGAAGGCAAGAGGAATACTGCTTTAGACTTGGATGGAACTAAATCGTTCTTGCAGGAAATCGGCTTCGACGGTGGCGAGCTCAGACAAGCTCGTGAAGGCAAGAATTGCGCAGAGAACCTACGTAATACAGATAAGAACAAGAATAATCAAATGTTTTGTTCTTACTGTGGCACCGAACTTTCTGGAGTTGAATTCTTCCGTCTGCCTGATGGTCGTATGCGTTGCAACACTTGTAGCAATACAGTTGTGAAATCAAAGGCAGAAGTTGAAGCGTTGTGCAAAAGAGTTATCGAAAATATGGATAGCTTCTTTGGTGCAAGAATCGATGTTCCGGTTTCTATTGAAGTTACTGATGAACGAAAGCTCAAGAAAAAGCTTGGTATTCCTTTGGATACCAGAGACTCACAAAGTATGCTGATTCTTGGTGTGGCTGTTAATAAAAAACAGAAGTACAGTATCATTTTAGAAAATGGTGCGCCTCGCATTTCTTTAATTGCCACATTTGCTCATGAGCTCACTCACATATGGCAGTATACACATTGGGATAATAATAAGAATTTGAAAAAATGCCCCAAGAGTAAACGTCTGTTGATTTACGAAGGTATGGCTAAATGGGTTGAGATTCAGTATCTTTACCTTGTAGGTGAGACAAACGTAGCGAGACGTGAGGAATATATCACAAGAAATCGACAAGACGAATATGGTATCGGTTTCTGTTTGTATGAAGATAGATATCCTTTAACTCGCGAGGCAATGTTCTGCGAAGAAACACCCTTTACTCCAAATGGTTATCCGTTTGATTAGTTCTCGCGGTAGGTTGACTTTGCTAACAAAACACAAAAATACAGCGTAGTCATTTTTAGACTACGCTGTATTTTCTTTTTTGCACTCGTCAATCGGCTGATTTCATTGGATGTTCAAGACATCCTTATGACAACCTGCCTTTTGCAAGTGCTTTTTTCTTTTTTTGCACATAATGCTAACTCTAAAATATAATTATCTGTCGAAAAATATCTATTTAGACAACCATTTGTGTAATTTGCACAAAATTTAGCGTAAAATTTCCTTACTATAAATGGAAATATACTAAAATTGCTATTGATTTTTTCAACTTACATTGCTAAAATAATATTAGGAAGATTTTAACATATTAATTGGGACATATTATAGTTGTTGCGATTCTTTTGCATGAGGTGAGGATATGGATTTAAAAAACAAACTGCAAAATTTTTCGGAGGGCTTGTGCTTTGATGCCTATGAGTTCTTAGGCTGTCACTCTGAAAACGGAAAAACGGTTTTCAGGGTTTGGGCACCTAACGCCGAAAGTGTTAGTGTCACCGGTGATTTTTGCGATTGGGATGATACTCGATATAATATGTTCCACATAGGCGGCGGTGTGTTTGAGGGCATTGTCGAAAAATTACCGGAATATTCTGTGTACAAGTACAGTATAAAATCTAAGGACGGTAAGGTCGTCTTAAAAAGCGACCCTTATGCCTATCATTTTGAAACGGCACCGCAGAATGCCTCTAAGGTATATGATATTGAGGGTTATAAATGGCGTGACAGTCAATGGCTTGAAACTAAAAAGAACAACAATATATATGAGAGTCCCGTTAACGTTTACGAGGTTCACGCAGGCTCCTGGAAACGTTATGCAGACGGCAATTGCTTCAACTACAAGGACTTTTCTAAAGAATTAGCCGAATATGTTTCTGAAATGGGCTATACTCATATTGAACTGTTACCTGTTATGGAGCATCCGTTTGACGGTTCTTGGGGCTATCAGGTCACCGGCTACTATGCGCCGACCTCCCGCTACGGCACGCCGAAGGATTTTATGGAGTTCGTTGATATTATGCACGAGCACAATATCGGTGTTATAATCGATTGGGTACCTGCTCATTTTCCCAAGGACGAGTTCGGTTTGTACCATTTTGACGGCGGTCCTTGTTATGAGTACCCCGACCCGAGAAAGGGCGAGCATAAGGAATGGGGTACTCAGGTATTTGACTACGGACGCGGTGAAGTGCTTAGCTTTTTGATTTCGAATGCAATGTTCTGGCACGAAAAATACCATATTGACGGTATTCGTGTTGATGCCGTAGCTTCTATGCTGTATCTTGACTATAACCGTAAGGACGGAGAATGGATTGCTAATCAATACGGTGGCAAGGAGAACCTGGAAGCTGTTGAGTTCTTGAGAAGATTAAATATGGCAGTCTTTGCAAAATATCCGAACACAATGATGATTGCAGAGGAGTCAACAGCCTGGCCGATGGTTACCCACCCTGTTGATAAGGGTGGCTTAGGCTTTAACTTCAAGTGGAATATGGGTTGGATGAACGACACCCTACGGTATATGTCGCTCGACCCCATTCACAGAAAATACCATCACGACAGCCTGACCTTCTCGTTCTTCTATGCATTTTCCGAAAACTTTGTTTTACCGATTTCACACGATGAGGTTGTTCACGGCAAATGCTCTCTGATAAATAAAATGCCGGGTGACTATAACGATAAATTCAAGGGTTTGCGTACCTTCTATGCTTATATGATGGCACATCCCGGTAAAAAACTTTTGTTTATGGGAACCGAATTTGCACAGTTTATTGAGTGGAATTACCAGCAAGAGCTCGACTGGATGCTTTTAGACTATGAAAAGCATAAAAAAATGTCTGACTTTGTAAAGGCACTCAATAAGTTCTACAAGGACAATGCCGCCATGTGGCAGATTGATTACTCTTGGGAGGGCTTCTCCTGGATTTCCAACGATGACCGCGACCAAAGTATCATAGCTTTTAAGCGTACCGACCGCGAGGGAAATGACGTAATTGCAATATGCAACTTCGTTCCCGTAACCCGTGAGCATTATATACTTGGACTTCCTGAATACGGTGAATATGAGCTGGCATTTAATACTGAAAGTGCCGACTTCGGCGGTGACGGTATTGAGGCAAAGCCACTAATTAAAACCACTTCAGAGCCGATGCACGGCTTTGACCAATCAGGTGAATTCACAATTCCCGCAATGTCAGTTATGTACTACAAGCTTAAACGTAAATTAAATCCGGTAAAAGCTTTGAAAAAAACAACTAAGAGGAGTGACAAGCTTTGAAAAAGAAAGAATGTGTCGCCATGTTGCTAGCAGGCGGTCAAGGAAGCAGATTGGGTGTACTCACGCAGATGATTGCCAAGCCTGCCGTACCATATGGCGGTAAGTACCGTATTATCGACTTTCCGTTATCTAACTGTACAAATTCGGGTATTGATACTGTAGGTGTTTTAACACAGTATCAGCCGCTCGAGCTGAACGATTATATCGGCTCGGGCAAGCCGTGGGACTTAGACCGTTCCGACGGCGGTGTGCATATCCTTCCGCCCTATCAAAACAACAAGGGCGGTGACTGGTATAAGGGTACAGCTAACGCTATTTATCAAAACATTCCGTTCATTCAGCGATATGACCCAGATTATGTGCTCATCCTTTCAGGCGACCATATTTATAAAATGGATTACAGTGAAATGATTGAGCAGCACAAGTCTTCGGGTGCCGACTGCACAATTGCCGTTCTTGAGGTTCCGATGGAGGAGGCATCCCGCTTCGGTATTATGAACGCCAATCCCGACGGTACTATTTACGAATTTGAGGAAAAACCGAAGGAGCCTAAGTCTAATCTGGCATCAATGGGTATCTATGTGTTCTCTTGGGACAAATTGAAGAAATATCTTGAAGAGGATGAGGCTGACCCGAATTCTTCCAATGACTTCGGTAAGAACATCATTCCTAATATGCTTAACGATAATCAAAAAATGGTTGTTTACCGTTTTGCAGATTATTGGAAGGATGTCGGTACTATTGATTCTCTTTGGGAGGCTAACCTTGACCTTCTTAACCCGAAGGTGGAGCTTGACCTTTCCGACCCGAAATGGAGAATTTACTCACGTACTCCGAATGCGCCTCCACAGTACATTGCTGATACTGCTAAGGTGCAGAATTCACTTATTACCGAGGGCTGTGATATTTCAGGCACCGTAGATTTTTCGATTTTGTTTGAAAGTGTCACTATTGAAGAAGGTGCTATTGTCAAGGATTCGCTTATTATGCCGGGCGCCACAATCAAGAAAAATGCCTCGGTACAGTACGCTATAATCGCCGAAAACTCGGTTATTGATGAGGGTGCCTCTGTCGGTGAACGCCCCGAGGATGTAGCAGACCTTTCAAAATGGGGTGTTTCGGTTGTCGGTGCAGGACTTCATATCGGTAAAAACGCTAAGGTAAGCGCCGGTATTATGATTAGAGAAAACGTTAAGGAAGGTGACCAGCAATGAGAAAGAACACCTGTATGGGAATAGTTTTCCCTAATGCTCACGATGAGCTTATGGGCGAAATGACTGAAAAGCGTTCAATGGGTTCACTCCCCTTCTGCGGACGTTACCGCGTTATTGACTTTGCTTTGTCAAATCTCGTTAATGCCGGAATTTCAAAGGTCGGCATTATTTCAAGGTCTAATTATCAATCCCTGATGGACCATATCGGTACCGGAAAAGCCTGGGATTTAGACAGAAAAAGCGGCGGCTTATATTTCCTTTCCCCTTATTCCAATAATGAAGCCAAGCTGTTCGTCGGTCACATCGATGCGCTTTTCGGTGCAATGGACTTTTTGAAAAAGTCGGTTGAGCAATATGTAGTTATGTGTGACGCCGACGTAATCACCAACATTGATTTAAGTAAAATGATTGACCGTCATATCGAAAGCGGTGCCGATATTACAATTGCCTACAATAAGGGTGCAATGCCGGCCAACCACCACGACGTAATGAACTTCAACCTCGACGGTGATAAGATTACAAGTATTGATTTTGCCGCATTTAATAAGGCTGATTGCAATGTCAGTCTTGATATCACCATCCTTTCACGCGAGCTTTTGATTGATATTGTTAACGAAGGTCACTCCCATAATTACACCAGTCTTACACGTGAAATTTTAAATCCGAATATTGACAAATACGATATTCGCGGATATGAGATTACACAATATGCGGTTATTATGGACAGTCCCGAAACCTACGTCAAAGCTACTCAGGATGTTGTTAACAATCCTGAGGTCCGCCGTCAGCTCTTCTGCAAAAAGCATCCGGTTTTCACAAAAACCCGTGATGATATGCCGACCGTTTACGGACTTGACAGTGAGGTTACCAACTGTATAATTGCCGACGGTTGCGTTATTGAAGGCACAGTTAAAAACAGTGTGCTTTTCCGCGGTGTTAAGGTTGGCAAGGGCACCGTAATCAAGGACAGTATCATTATGCAGGATGCAGTTATCGGTGATAATGTTGACCTGCAATGTGTCACATTAGATAAAAAGGTTAAGGTCAACACCGGTAAAACCTTGCGTGGAACCTCAACCTATCCAATTTACGTTCGCAAGAATGCTATAGTTTAGTGAGGAAGATTTATGAAAGTATTGTATGCAACAAGTGAAGCCTATCCTTATGCTATGTCGGGCGGTTTAGCCGACGTTGCAGGCGCATTACCTAAGGCTTTACGTAAAAGACTTATCGGTTGTCGTGTTGTTTTACCATTGTATGAGGGCATTAGCGAGGAGCTTCGTGCCGGTATGCAATTTATTACAAGCATTACCGTTCCGGTTGCTTGGCGTAGACAGTATTGCGGCATTTTCGAAGCCAAGCACGACGGCGTTATCTACTATTTGTTAGACAATCAGTACTACTTCAAACGCGGCGGTCTTTACGGCCATTATGACGATGCTGAGCGTTTCGCCTTTTTCTCACGTGCAGTGCTCGAAATGATACCCTACATCGGCTTCACTCCCGACATTATTCACTGTAATGACTGGCAGACGGCTTTAATTCCCGTTTTCCTTGATACGCTTTACAGAATGGTTGACCAGTATAAGAATATTAAAACTGTATTCACTATTCATAATATTCAGTATCAAGGTAAATACGGCAAAGAGCTTATCGATGATGTTTTAGGCTTACCGCATGAGGCTGCTCATTTGGTTGAATATGATAACTGCGTTAACCTTATGAAGGGTGCTATTGAGTGTGCCGACCGCGTTACCACTGTAAGTCCCACCTACGCTGAGGAAATCAAGGACCCGTGGTTTGCTCACGGACTTGAAGGTATAATCCGCGACCGTTCATTTAAGCTTTCGGGTATTGTAAACGGTATTGACGTTGATGTTTATGACCCTGCTACCGATAAGCACATATGGGAAAACTTCAGCCCGGAGGATACTAACGGCAAAGCGGTTAACAAACGTGAACTGCAAAAAATGTTCGGTCTGCCGCAACGTGACGATGTGCCGATCATCGGCATGGTCACTCGCCTTGTTACACACAAAGGTCTTGATTTGGTTAAGTTTGTATTTGACAGTATCATTTCTCAGGATGTTCAGGTTGTAATTTTAGGTAGCGGTGAATGGGAGTTTGAAACATATTTCCACTCTCAGACACAGGCTCATCCCGAGAAAGTGGCATTAAAGCTGGGCTTTATTCCCGATTTAGCACACAAAATTTATGCCGGTGCAGATATCTTTTTGATGCCTTCTAAGAGTGAACCTTGCGGCTTGGCACAGATGATTGCTCTGCGTTACGGCACTATTCCCATTGTTCGTGAAACCGGTGGATTAAAAGATACTGTTACCGACAGTGGTGATAACGAGGGTAATGGCTTTACTTTCCGTTCCTACAATGCACACGATATGGCTCACGCCGTTTACCGTGCAGTTGAAGGTTATAAGAACCGGGAAGGCTGGGAAGTTCTGAAAAAGAGGGCTATGGCTTGTGACAATAGCTGGGGCAAGTCAGCCGGCGTCTACATTAAGATGTACAAGGAAATTTTAGGTAAATAGTTATAACTTTTTCACCCGATTGCAAATTTTGCAATCGGGTGATTTTTTTATTGAAAGATTATACTTTTTGCGGTATAATGTGATAAAGTTCATTAAAGCGGTGGTACAAAAATGACTGTTTCATTCACCACATTGGGTTGTAAGGTTAATCAGTATGAATCGGAGGCTCTTGCCGAAATTTTTGAGGCAAAGGGTTTTAAAGTGTTGCCTTCAAGTGAAAAAACCGATATCATAGTTGTCAATTCCTGCACAGTTACTGCCGAAAGTAATCGGAAAGTAAGGCAAACAGTCCGCAAGCTCAGACGAAAAGCACCGGATGCTTTAATTGTTCTGACCGGTTGTATGGCACAAGCCTTTCCTGATGAATGTGAAAATATAAGTGAGGCAGATTTGATAATCGGCAACTCACATTACGATACTTTATGTGACCTTTGCATTAAAGCTTTGGGTAAAAAAATTGACCGGGTCTGCGTTACTGAGCACGAAAAACAATACACCGACATTGGTGTATCAAAACTCACCGAACATACACGAGGTTATATAAAAATTGAGGACGGTTGCAACCGTTTTTGCTCATACTGCATCATTCCGTATGCTCGAGGCAGGGTTCGTTCACGTTCGCTTGACTCCATAAAAAAAGAGGCTGAAAACTTAGCTAAAGCCGGTTATAAAGAAGTTGTTTTAGTCGGAATAAACCTTTCGGCATTCGGACTTGATACCGGTGATGAGTTATGTGATGCAGTAGCCGTTGTGTCAAGTGTCGAGGGTATTAAGCGAGTACGCTTAGGCTCGCTTGAATGCGACCAAATCAATGACAACGCCTTAGAAAAATTGGCACGAAACGAAAAATTTTGCCCTCAGTTTCATTTGTCACTTCAATCAGGCTGTGATAAAACCTTAAAAGAAATGAACCGCAAGTATGATACAGCATTTTACCGGGATTTAGTGTCAAGAATACGGTCAAAATTCAAAAATTCAGCTATTACCACCGATATAATGGTTGGATTTATGGGCGAAAGTGACGAGGATTTTAAGAAATCCTGCGAATTTATGAAGGAAATCGGTTTTGCACGCTCACACGTGTTTGTATATTCTGTGAGAGAAGGCACTGCCGCTGCAAAACGCACCGATAAAGTTAACCCTGAAATCCAACAGCAACGTTCAAGGATTATGCAAAAAATATGTGAGACTACCGAAAAAGAATTCCTACAGTCACAAGTCGGCACAGTTGCCAAGGTTCTGCTTGAAACCAATGTTGACGGAGTTTGGGAAGGCTATTCCGAAAATTACACAAGGATTAAAATACCCAATTCAAACGTTAATGAAGGCGACATTGTCACAGTCAAAATCACCTCTTTCGAAGATGACTATTGTATCGGAAATATAATTTAATACAAAAAAGCGATGTGATTTTTTTCACATCGCTTTTACTTTACTCTCAACGTTATTTCACCTGTAGAAAGGGTTTCGAAACCGTCAGACGTTTCGACAATCAGTGCACCGTCTTGATTTATGTCAACCACCTTACCCTCTTTAGCTTCACCGCTTTTGATAAAATAGACCTCTTTACCAATAACCATGGATTTCTGTTTATATTCCGGCAAAAAAGTACGTTCCGGCAAGCCATTTATCAGCTTTATAATATTCGAAACTATGCTTTTAAGCAGGTCATTTTTATCAACTGTTGTGTTTAAAGATGCAGCCGTATCCTCTATTTCTTTGGGGAAATCTTCTGTTGTTATGTTAACCCCTATTCCGACGATTATTGCAGTTTTTTCACCCGTCACCGCTTCAGTTAAAATCCCGCAAACCTTTTTATTATCAATATAAATATCGTTTACCCATTTGATTTTGGGGCTATGCTCCGTTAATTCCTCAATGGCACGCACAACTGCTACCGCAGCGGCAGAGGTCACTGTAACGCTATTAGCAAGGTCAGTCTCAGGCTTATACACAAAGGACATATACAGTCCTGTACTGTCAGGTGAATAAAATGTACGTCCCATTCTGCCCTTGCCTGCAGTTTGGCTATCGGCAACTATGACAATAGGCAGTTTTGCACCCGATTTAATCCGCCTCTTTGCCTCAAGATTCGTAGAGTCAATGCAGTTGAAATGAAGTAACTCTATATTCAAATTGTCGTCCACCCACTCATTGTAACTATAAATCACCAACTATCTGTTGGCTTTTTCAATGGTATCTGCGGCAGATTTCAGGTAATCAGCATCGAAGCGTTCAAATTCACCGACATTACAAAGCTCGGTCAATCTGGTATCAATCGGCATTTTGCCTAACGGCATAATCTGCATTTCACCGCAAAGCTCTTCAAAATGGCTATCGCCGAAAATGTTGAACTCCTTACCGCAATCCGGACACTTGACATAGCTCATATTCTCAACCATTCCAAGTACGGGAATATTCATCATATTTGCCATATTGCAGGCCTTTTTAACAATCATCGAAACCAAATCCTGCGGAGTTGTAACAATAACAGAACCGTCAATCGGCAGAGACTGATAAACGGTCAACGGAACATCACCGGTTCCGGGAGGCATATCGACAAACATATAGTCA
This sequence comes from Clostridiaceae bacterium, assembly GCA_904501685.1. GTDB lineage: Bacteria > Bacillota > Clostridia > Oscillospirales > Acutalibacteraceae > UMGS172. Next base: position 8,797 of record CAJGBX010000015.1, on the reverse strand, counting down.
ACCTCACCCCAATTAACATCGGTCCAGAACTGCTTTACTGCACCTGCCAAAACAGGTCCTCGCCATACAACAGGAGCCTCAGCATTTTCGAGCAGCAGGTTGCAAGACATAATCTTAATTCCGTTAGCGGTTTCTACCGGTATAATACCGTTATCGTCCATCATAGCACGGCAATTGATACCGAACATTTTAGGAATAGAAGGTCCGGTAATATCGGCATCCAAAATTCCGACCTTATAACCCTTTCGATTCATTAAAACCGCCAACATAGCGGTAACCATAGATTTACCTACGCCGCCCTTTCCACTCACAACACCGATAACATGCTTAACCGAGCTGTAATCGTTAAGCTTTGCCAAAAGGCTTTCAGGCTCCCTTTGAGCACTTTTACAGGTACTGCAATCACCGGTGCAGCTTGTGTCATTACATTTTCTTTCTTCTGCCATTGTTATTACTCCTTTTTTACTATACCGCAAATAAAACCGGCTTAACACCGGTTTTATTATTTGTTGAATTTTCAGTTTAATTATTTTTCAGTATTATCCTTATCGGAATTACCTGCTCCAAGCTCAGTAAAGTCCTGAATAGAAATCTCAGTATGCTTAATTTCGTTGCCGTCGGCATCCTTACCGATTTCAATAAGGTCAGGCACCTTAAGAGTGTCAATATCATAATTAAAGGTATTGTCAACCGAAAGCACAGCCGAAACATTCTTTGTTACTTTTTCGGTAGCAACACTTGAAGTGCTTTCAGAGCTTGTCTTGTTCTTTGAACTGGTTTTCTTGCTTGAGGTGGTTTCGGATGAGGTGCTCTCAACCGGAACATCAACAGTAATATTATAAGTATATTCAAGCGTAAATGTCTGAGCCGTTAATCTACCTTTATTATCAACAATACCGCTAGAGGTTAGCTTTGTAAACGTAACCTCAGCACCTTCCTTACCCTCGGTGAAAAAGTCACCGAAAAGCTTTTCGGCATCCAAGCCGGTACAGTCATACTCCAAAACAAAGCCGTGACCGCCTGTTGAGGTATCTACAATAGTAGTATTAGTGACCTTAACACCCTCAATTTTATCAAGCTTGACACCGGACAAAATACCTTCAATATGTGCATCGGTATCTTTATTTTTAGAAAGAACATAGGTTTTGCCTGCAAGGGCGGCGTAGGTATCCTTACCGTCACTGTAGAACTGAGTTTCAGAGCTTATATCACCGCTTTTTACAAGCAAGCCGATAGCATACGTCTTACCTGCATCACTATTTATAAAGCTGAGATTTGTTGTTATACGCTCAGAAAAATCCTGCTCGTTAACGGTAGTAGTCTTTACAAGTGTAGACTGCATATCAACAGCAGTAATATTCTTCAAAATCTCTTCAGTGGTTTGGTAAGCGTTTTCAACAATTTCAACAGTATTACTGTCTACAGTAGGACCTGATACTGTATTTTCACGCTTATCTTCACCGCAAGCGGACAGAGAAAACACTAAAATTAAAACAACTGCTAATGCAATGATTTTTTTCATAATTTTACTCCCGAGTGTTTAAATTTCAATTTATATACTTGAGTATAACATAAAACTATCAAAAAAACAACAATTTACCTCAATTTTTTTAAAGTTTATAGTTGTAATTATCTGTAAAATCTGCGATAATATAGGAGAATATTTTTGTTAGAGGTTTTATTTATGACAGATTATGAAAAACTGGCTGATTTATTACTGCCCGATATTGATAAAGAACCTGCATTTTATGAAGAACTTTACCCTTCCCGTAATTTAGGCGAGGGTGTGAGAGTTACACGTGTAGCTCCGAGTCCGACCGGTTATCTGCATTTAGGCACCCTGTTCGTATCCTTAATCAACCGTTTAGTTGCCGACTCGACCGGCGGTGTTTTCTTTACCCGTATTGAGGATACCGATAAAAAGCGTGAAATTGAGGGCGGTATTGCCGATATAATTTCAGGACTGCAACACTTCGGCATTAACATTGATGAGGGCTTTATTTCCCCCGATACCGAAAGCGGTAGCTACGGCCCTTATAAACAGTCAATGCGTGCTGAAATTTATCAGTGCTATGCAAAATCATTAATTAAACAGGGTCTTGCTTACCCTTGCTTCTGCACAGAGGAGCAGTTGGCTGAAACACGCGAACAACAAGAATCCTTAAAGGTTCGTACCGGCTACCACGGTGAATGGGCAAGACACCGCAATATTACATTTGATGAGGCCAAGGCACTCATTGACGAGGGTAAGCCGTTTGTTGTACGCTTAAGGTCTCCCGGCAGCGAAGAAAACAAGGTTATATTTGATGACGGCATTAAGGGTAAAATCGAAATGCCTGAGAACGACGAAGATTTTGTTATTTTAAAGTCGGACGGTATTCCTACCTACCACTTTGCTCACGCAGTGGACGACCATTTAATGCATACAACCCACGTTATACGCGGTGACGAATGGATTTCTTCAACCCCGAAGCATTTACAGTTATTCAGACTTCTGAACTTTAAGGCTCCGAAATATGTTCATGTTTCACCTATTATGAAGCTGGATAACGGAAATAAACGAAAAATCAGCAAACGTAAGGACCCCGAGGCGGCAGTTCACTATTTTGCTGAGCAGGGATATCCTGCAATCAGCGTTATTGAGTATTTGATGACCATTGCCGCAAGCGATTTTGAGGATTTCCGCCGTGCTAATCCTGCCGCCGATTATAAAGAATTTAAGTTCAACATCAAGAAAATGAGCACCTCGGGTGCCTTGTTTGACACCGATAAGCTGAACGACGTTTCAAAAACCGTTATCAGTAAAATGAAGGTGCAAGAGGTTGTTGACCGTCTCTTAGAATGGGCATGCGAGTTTGACAAGGAGTTTTATGATATTCTTCAAAAGAAGCCTGATAAGACCCTTGCAATCTTTAATATTGACCGCGAAAATCCGAAGCCCCGAAAGGATATAATCAAGTGGAGTGATGCTAAACAGTATTCGGCATTTATGTTTGACGAGCTGTTTACACCCTGCTTTGATTTGCCGGCTAACATAACAAAGGAGTCAGCTGTAAAAATTCTAGAGGCTTATAAAAAAGCTTACAGTCCTGAGCACGACAATCAGCAGTGGTTTGAGACCATTAAATCCATCTGCCCTGCGGCTGATTTTGCCACTGATACTAAAGCCTATAAGACTGAGCCCGAAAAGTATGCAGGCAGTCCGGGTGATGCTTCAACCATTATCCGCGTAGCTATTACCGGTCGCACAAATACACCTGACCTTTGCAGTATTATGAAGGTTTTGGGACTTGACACAGTTTTAAACCGCATTGACAATGCGATTGCATATTATAAGAACTAACCGAGGAGTAATTAAAATGGAAAACAACAACATTCCGGAGGTAACGTTACCCTCCAACTTTATACACGATTTTATTGACGAGGATCTCGAAAACGGCGTCTATGAAAAGGTACAAACCCGTTTTCCGCCCGAGCCTAACGGCTATTTACACATTGGTCACGCAAAGGCTATTTGCATTGACTTTGGTACTGCCGAAAAGTACGGTGGCAAGTGCAATCTCCGTCTTGATGACACCAATCCCACCAAAGAGGATGTTGAGTATGTTGATGCCATTATGGAAGACATCAATTGGCTCGGCTTTCAGTGGGACAACGTATACTATGCCTCGGATTACTTCGATTTCATTTATGAATGTGCTTTAAAGCTTATTGATTTAGGACTTGCATATGTTGACGAGTCGGATGCCGATACCATTCGCGAAATGAGAGGTACACTCACCGAGGCCGGCAAAAACAGTCCCTACCGCGACAGACCCTTGGAAGAAACCAAGGATTTATTCAAACGTATGACTGACGGTGAATTCGAAAACGGCTCAATGGTGCTCCGTGCCAAGATTGATATGGCCTCGCCTAACCTTAATATGCGTGACCCGGTTATTTACCGCGTTTTAAAGGCACATCATCACCGCACCGGTGATAAATGGTGTGTTTACCCGATGTACGACTTTGCACACCCACTCTCGGATGCTAAAGAAGGCGTTACACATTCGCTCTGCTCACTTGAGTTTGAAAACCACAGACCTCTTTACAATTGGTTCTTAGAGGTTTTGAATATCCCTACCCCTCCCCGTCAGATTGAGTTTGCAAGAATGAACGTAAACTACACCTTAACCAGTAAACGCAAGTGCTTAAAGTTGGTTCAGGATAACATTGTAGAGGGCTGGAACGACCCGAGAATGGCAACTATCAGCGGTATGCGCCGCCGTGGTTACCCCGCTGAGGCTATCCGTAATTTCTGCGAAAAAATCGGTGTATCCAAAGCCTACAGCGTTATTGACTATGCTCTCTTAGAGTCCTGCGTAAGGGATTATCTTAACGTAAACGCCGAGCGTGCTATGACCGTTTTGCGTCCCTTAAAGGTGATTATTGATAACTATCCTGAAGGTCAAACTGAACAAATAGCAGTTGAAATTAACCCCAACAAGCCTGAATTAGGTACACGAAACATCGAATTTTCACGTGAATTATACATTGAACAGGATGACTTTGCACTTGTTCCTCCGCCGAAGTATTTCAGACTTTGTCCTGAAAAAGAGGTCCGTTTAAAGGGCGCATATTTCATAAAATATGCTTCTCACGAAATGGATGATGACGGCAACATTACAGTTGTTCATTGCACCTATGACCCCGAAACACGCGGCGGTGATTCGCCTGACGGACGTAAGGTTAAAGGTACCTTGCATTGGGTTTCTGCTGAACATTGCGTAAATGCCGAGGTAAGGCTTTATGACCGCCTTTTCAATGTTGAAAATCCGTCGGATGAAGAGGGTGTTTCTTCTTTCCAGGACAATCTTAACCCGAATTCATTGACGGTTTTGGAAAATTGTAAATGCGAAGCATTTATGAAGGATGCCGCTATTGGCTCAACCTTCCAGTTTATGCGTCAAGGCTACTTTACAATTGATACCACAAGCACACCTGAGCACATCGTAATCAACCGCACAGTTGCTTTAAAGGATTCCTTTAGTAAAAAATAATTAAAATCACAATACAATATGGGAGTGTGGACAATGAAAATTAAAGAAATGCTGAAATTTCTTTACACCGTAGCACCCAAAGAATTAGCCTGCGATTTTGACAATGTCGGCCTTTTAGTCGGTGACGAGGACACTGAAATCAAAGGTATACTGGTTTCTTTAGACTGCTTTGACGAGGTTATCGACCGTGCTGAGGATTTAGGTGCCAACCTCATTGTCACACATCATCCTATTATTTTTGAAGGCTTGAAATCAGTAACCGCGGACAGTCTTGTTTACAAGCTGATTTCTAAAAATATTTCTGTTATTTCAATGCACACCAATCTTGACCAAACCGACGGCGGTGTTAATGACGCACTTTGTGACGCTTTAGGTCTTTATGATGTCGAAACGGTTACTGCTAACGATGGATTTTTAATTCGAAAGGGATACCTTGACAGTCCTGAAGACCCGTATGACTTTGCGCGCCATATAAAAGAAGCTCTTGGCGGCAGTGTAAAGTTTACCGCAGGCAACCGAAATATTACTACCGTTGCCGTCTGCTCCGGCTCAGGCGGAGATTTCCTTTACGATGCCGTAAGCTGCGGTGCCGATGCTCTCGTGACGGCCGATGTAAAGCACCATACGTTCCTAACTGCAGCGAAGTACGGTATTTCGCTTTACGATGCCGGTCATTTTAACACTGAGGACCCAATAGTCTCGGTCCTTTGTCGAGATATTTTAGGTGCCTTCCCTGAAATTCCTGTTTCAGAATGTCATTTTTCAAAAATTGAAAACATTTGATTGTATAAACTACAAAAAAACTCCGCTGTACTAAAAGTACAGCGGAGTTTTTAATAAAGAAAATTACTTCACAAGCTCGATAATTGCCATTTCGGCAGCGTCGCCACGACGGGGACCGGTCTTAGTGATACGGCAGTAACCGCCGTTCTTATCAGCATATGCAGGTGCGATTTCATCAAAGAGCTTCTTAACAATCTCTTCCTTGGTGATGAAAGCTAAAGCCTGTCTCTTATTTGCAAGACTGTTTTCCTTAGCGAGTGTGATATATTTCTCGGTCATGGCACTGACTTCTTTTGCTCTGTAAACGGTAGTTTCAATCTTACCGTTCTCGAGCAAGAAGGTAACCATAGCTCTGAGCATTGCAGTTCTGTGGTCAGCGGTTCTGCCGAGTTTTCTGGTTCCTGGCATTTAACTCACTCCTTAATTAAGAATGGATTATTCGTCGTCACTTTTAAGAGCAAAGCCAAGCGACTGAAGCTTAGCAATAACCTCTTCAAGTGACTTTCTTCCGAGGTTTCTGACCTTCATCATATCTTCCTCGGTCTTTTCGGTGAGGTCCTCAACCGTGTTGATGTTAGCACGCTTCAAGCAGTTGAAGCTACGTACCGACAAATCAAGCTCCTCAATGGTCATCTCAAGAATCTTGTCCTTACCGTCACCGGTCTTTTCAACCATAATTTCGCTATTGGATGCATCCTGCGAAAGGTCGGTGAAAAGCTTGAGGTGCTCAGTGAGAATCTTGGCAGCCCAAGAAACGGCTTCCTTAGCGGTAAGCACGCCGTTGGTCCAAACCTCAATAGTGAGTCGGTCATAGTCGGTCTGCTGTCCGACACGGGTGTTATCAACACTGTAGTCGGCCTTAACAACAGGATTATAGATAGAGTCAACGGGGATTACGCCAATAGGTGTTGCATCGGTCTTATTATTTTCGGCCGGAACATAACCTCTGCCCTTATCAAGGGTAAGCTCTACATTAAGCTTAGCACCCTCGTCCAAAGTAGCAATATGCAACTCGGGATTAAGGATTTCTACCTCGCTGTCTGCCTTAATGGAAGCACCTGTGACCTCACAGGGACCCTCAGCCTCAATATAAACAGTTTTAACACTATCGGAATGAAGCTTAGCAGTTAAACCCTTAACATTAAGAACAATCTCGGTAACGTCCTCTTTAACGTGAGGTATCGTCGAGAATTCATGCTGAACACCGTCAATCTTGATTGAGGTAACAGCAACACCCTGCAAGGAAGAGAGCAAGGTTCTACGGAGGCTGTTGCCTATGGTAGTACCGTAGCCTCTCTCAAGAGGTTCAAGGGTAAATCTGCCGTATTTTCCATCCGGCGTCATGTCCAGTGTTTCAATTCTGGGCTTTTCAATTTCTATCATATAAAAGCTCCATTTCTCCGCACTTGATGTTTTTTTAGAAACCTCGGCGATGTGTGCGGAAATCCGCCGAGGTTAACGTTTTCATCAGAAACAGAAACAAGCTGTGCACTGTCCGGCTTCCCAAAAGAGAAGCCAAGACAAATAACACAAATTATTATTTAGAGTAGTACTCAACAATGAGCTGCTCTTCAATAGGAGCGTCGATAGCATCACGGTCAGGAAGGTTAACAACCTTAACAGATGCTGCATCGGCATTCTTATCAAGCCAAGAAGGAACAGGACGGGCACCGTTGGCCTCAAGAACTGCCTTAATCTTCTCGCTCTGACGAGCCTTCTCACAAACAGCGATAACGTCGCCTGCCTTCAAAAGGTAGGATGCGATATCAACGCGAGAGCCGTTTACTTCAAAGTGACCGTGGCCAACCAACTGTCTTGCCTCGGCACGAGAGGAAGCAAAGCCTGCTCTGTAAACAACGTTATCAAGACGAGACTCAAGAATTCTTAAGAGGTTTTCGCCGGTAACACCGACCTTACGCTTAGCCATTTCAAAATAGTGGCTGAACTGAACCTCGTTTACACCGTAGTAACGTCTTGCGGTCTGCTTTGCGCGAAGATGCAAGCCGTACTCGGAGGTCTTCTTACGTCCCTGACCATGCTGACCGGGAGCATATGCTCTACGGCCGATGGAACACTTTTCGGAGTAGCAGCGCTCACCCTTAAGGAACAACTTCTGTCCCTCACGACGGCAAAGTCTGCAAACTGCACCGGTATATCTAGCCATGTTTTACACCTCCAAAAAATTAGACACGTCTTCTCTTGGGAGGACGGCAGCCATTGTGCGGAATCGGGGTAACATCTTTAATCATGCTAACCTCAAGACCTGCGGACTGGAGAGCGCGGATAGCTGCCTCACGTCCGGCACCGGGACCCTTGACGTATACTTCAACTGACTTAAGACCGTGCTCCATTGCAGCTTTAGCAGCAGTCTCAGCTGCAGACTGTGCTGCGAACGGAGTAGACTTTCTGGAACCGCGGAAGCCAAGCTCACCAGCGGAAGCCCAGGAAAGTGCATTACCGTTAACATCGGTAATTGTTACGATAGTATTGTTGAAGGTTGACTGAATATGGGCGGCACCGCGTTCAATGTTCTTTTTCTCACGGCGTCTGCGAATTGTTGTTTTAGTAGCCATATTATTCTTCCTCCCCCTTACTTCTTCTTGTTAGCAATGGTCTTCTTCGGACCCTTGCGAGTACGTGCGTTAGTCTTAGAACGCTGACCTCTTACAGGTAAGCCTTTCTTATGACGTGAGCCACGGAAACTGCCGATTTCGACTAGTCTCTTAATATCGAAAGCGATTGCACGACGGCGGTCGCCTTCAACCTGAAGATTGTGGTCGATATACTCTCTTAACTTAGAGATATCGTCCTCTGTAAGATCCTTAACTCTGATATCGGGGTTAATACCGGTATCCTCAAGAATCTTCTTTGATGTTGTAAGACCGATACCGAAAATATAGGTGAGTCCGATTTCAACTCGCTTATTATTCGGAAGGTCAACACCGGCTATACGTGCCATAAATCATTGCACCTCT
>CAJGBX010000014.1 GCA_904501685.1 Clostridiaceae bacterium | reverse complement strand
TTGAAGATTTTTCGTCTGCCTCATTGTAATAAAACTTTTCCAAGGGATATAAACCGTAAAAGCCGGCCGTGCCTGAACTTTCATATTAAGAATTGTTGCGGTGTATGTGCTGGTAAAATATCAGCTGAAGAATATCGTAATTCCGTTCGTCAGGCAGTTGAATTCTTAAAAGGCGGAGTAGGAAAATCGGTTGCCGCCTTAAAAAGGGAAATGAATATGGCGGCTGATAATCTGCAGTTTGAAAAGGCTGCCGCTATTCGCGATAGGATTTCGGCAATTGAAAGAATAGGTGAACGGCAGAAGATTTACAGCTCGATTTATAAAAGGCAGGATATTATTGCTCTGGCGGTTGCCGAATCGGCTGCCTGCTTTGAAGTGTTTAGATTTTCCGACGGAAATTTAACCGATAGGGAAGAGTTTATTGTTGATGCCGTTTCGGATTTGGCATCGGCACGAAGTGAATTTATAACTCAGTTTTACTCTATGCGTGATAATATTCCGCCGAGAGTTGCTGTTGACGGTGAAATTGAAGATAAGGAGCTGCTTGAAAAGTGGCTTTTTGAAAAAAGAGGAGCAAATGTAACTGTTGCTGTTCCCGAACGCGGTGAGCAAGAGCAATTAGTCACAATGTGCCGAAATAATGCAAGCGAACGTTTAGCTAAGCATTTGGGACGGAATATCGGTCAAACCGCAGGACTTGATGAGCTAGCACGTTTGCTTGGGCTTCCAAAACCCCCAAAATTTATCGAATCCTACGATATATCTAACACCGCAGGTGAGGATAATGTTGCCGGTATGGTTGTGTTCAAAGACGGTAAGCCTTATAAGCAGGATTACAAAAAATTTAAAATCAAAAGCTTTAGCGGTCAGGACGATTTCAGGTCTATGGCAGAGGTTATTGAACGCCGATTTTCTGAGTATAAAAATGCCGAAACCGAGGACGGATTCGGCAGATTACCTGATTTGATTTTGTTAGACGGCGGTAAGGGTCAGCTTTCGGCAGTGTCCGAGGTTTTAAGTCGAATGGGAATTAATGTTCCTGTTTTCGGTATGGTTAAGGATTCAAAACATAAAACGCGTGCAGTTACAGGTGATGGCGGTGAAATTGCGATAAAAGCCAACCGTAGTGCTTATACGCTTGTCTCGACTATTCAAGAAGAGGTTCATAGATTTGCAATTGGATATCACAGGAAGTCTCGCTCTAAAAACACTCATCTATTGAAACTATGTGAAATTGAGGGTGTGGGTGAGGTGACGGCTAAAAAGCTGCTTTCTCACTTTAAAACAGTAACAAAAATATCAGCCGCTTCCAAAGAGGATATCATAAAATTAGGGATTCCTCAGAAAACGGCTGAAAATATTGTTGAATATTTGAACTTGAATTAATCTTTTTTTACTATTACACCGTTGGTGAATTCTTCACCGCAAGGGTCGGGATTAATTTGTGATAGGGAATAGATGTCGGTTGCTTTGACATCAAACTCGAAGGTAGGGTTGCCCTTCAAGGCGGTTGACCGCATAATTACCGGAATTTTTGAGTTTACACGTGCAACCTTAAGTACCTCGGCACCGACCACGTTGCAACCTAAAACCCTGATATATGGCACTTTTTCAGGAATTTCATTTTTGTTTTCTTTTAAAAAAGCCGAAAGAACAAGTCGACGAAGTCTTGCGTTTGTGTACCGCTTGGTTGCGGCATATTCTAAAAGCTCAGGTAGATTTCTGCCTATTCTCGCCGCCGAAAACAATCGGTTTTCAATTCCCTCGCTTATATCGGGTAATACTTTGTAATCCTCCTTAGAGGTAGTGCGTAAAGCCGAAAGGATAGTTGTTTCAAGAATTTTCAAATCCGAAATCTTACCGTCGTCTGCGGCAGTTTTTATGATTTGGTATGCCTTTTCAGGCATATATTTCGAAGCACGCTCGACTTTGCCGGAAAGTATCAGTTCTCGAATAGCACTAGCTGAGGAAAATTCGCCGTTGGCGATGGTGCTGTCGTGTGAAACACCTTGCCGATTAACGGCAACAAACTTCATTTTGGAATTTAACGATTTTGCCGCAGAAATGTACTCAACAGCTAATGTATCGTTAGGGGAACGCAGCAGCTCACCGTTCCCGCAAAGCCTTTCAACGGCAGTTTCACGTGCTTTGGCAGGTGCGAAACCCAAATCAAGCTGCTCTCGCATATAAGCTTTAAATTCTGTTGAACGGATGCAATAGCTGGTTTTAATAATTCTCTCGATACATCCGGATTCACTGCCGAAAATCAGAGTATCAATTCCAATGTTTTCAAGAATTTCAATGGCTCCCTCGCTAAATTTTTGAGCGGTAGCCATTGCCCAATAGGTTGGAAGCTCCACAACCAGGTCAACACCGCATTCTAAAGCCTGCTTTGTTCTTAGGAATTTGGAAATGATTGCAGTATCACCGCGTTGTACGAAATTTCCGCTCATAACGGCTACAACGGCTTCAGCACCGTTCTTTCGTGCCTGGTCAATCAAATATTTATGTCCGTTGTGAAACGGATTGTATTCTGCGATAATACCGGTTACTCTCATTTTCTCACATTCTTTCAAAATTGACTTGAAAAATTACTTTAAATGTTGTAGAATATAAATTTAGAAAAATATACTAATTATATTATAATATTTTGATTCTAATTGCAATACCGAATCAAAATTTTCAGGAGGAAATTTTTATGAAAATTCTCGTAGCAAATGCAGGAAGTTCATCCTTGAAGTATCAGCTTATTGATATGGATAATGAACAGGTTATCGCAAAGGGTCTTTGTGATAAAATCGGTTTGTCCGGCAGTAATATTAGCCATAAGGCCGGTGACGGCAGAACATATGCCGCTGAGATTGATATGCCTACTCACGCTGAAGCTTTTGAGGCGTTGATGTTTGCTTTAACCGAGAGTGATGCTAAGGTTATCAGCTCACCTAAGGAAATAGGTGCTATCGGTCACCGTGTTGTTCACGGCGGTACCTTCTTTAACAAGTCCTGCTTGATTGATGATGCAGTTGCTGAAAAGATAAATGAATTAAAGGAATTGGCTCCCTTACATAACTATCCTAACTATTTGGGTATCGTTGCCTGCACCAAAACCTTTGGTAAGGATATTCCGCAGGTCGCAGTGTTTGATACTGCTTTCCATCAGACTATGCCTGAAAAGGCTTATATTTTCGGTATACCGTATGAGTATTTTGAAAAGTATGCTGTTCGCCGTTACGGCGCACACGGCACCTCGCATAAGTATGTTGCAGAGCGTTGTGCTGAGCTTTTAGGTAAGGATAAATCAGAGGTTAAGATTGTCACCTGCCATATAGGTAACGGTGCTTCCATTACTGCAGTTGATAAGGGTGAATGTGTAGATACTTCTATGGGATTTACTCCGCTTGATGGATTTATTATGGGTACACGCTCAGGTGGTATTGACCCCTCAGCTTTGACCTATATTGCTGAAAAGGAGAATATTTCTGCCGCTGAGATGTCAAATATTCTTAATAAGAAGTCCGGTCTTCTCGGTATTTCGGGAGTTTCTAGTGATAACCGCGACGTATCTGCTGCAGCTCAGAACGGTAATCACAGAGCCGCGCTTGCAAACGAAATTCAGCGTTATCAGATTGCAAAGTTCGTTGGCTCATACATTGCTGCCATGAATGGTACCGATGCTATTGTATTTACTGCAGGTATTGGTGAAAATGACCCCGTTCTTCGTACTGAGGTTTGCAAGCACTTCGAATATATGGGTGTTAAGATTGATGAGGAGAAAAACCATATCAGAGGAGAAGAGGTTGAAATTTCCACACCTGACTCTAAGGTTAAGGTTTATATTATCCCAACTAATGAGGAATTGGCTATTGCTAAGGATACCTTGGCACTTGTTACCGGCAAATAGTATTTAAGGTATAAATGATGATTGCTATTAAAAATGATATATTAAACGGTAAGTTTGACGAAATGTTCAAGGTGCTTTACGGCGATATAGAAGCGGCAAAATTACGTTATGCTGCTGCCGTTGACAGTTTCGAGAAGATTTACGGTGAATATGACAATGTAAGACTATTTTCTGCTCCGGGACGAACTGAGGTTGGCGGTAACCATACCGACCATCAGCACGGCTGTGTTTTGGCAGGCAGTGTTAATTTGGATGTTATCGCGGTTGTTGTTGCAACGGATGACGGAATAGTCAGAGTTAAGTCTGAGGGCTATAATGAGGATGTTATCGATTTAAATGAGTTAGACCCTAAGGAGTCTGAATTTGGACGTGCATCGGCACTTATAAAGGGTATGTGCGGTGAATTTAAGTCTGACGGTTACAGCATCGGTGGCTTTAAGGCTTATACAACATCTAATGTTTTAAAGGGTTCAGGTCTTTCTTCATCTGCTGCCTTTGAGGTACTTATCGGTAATATTTTGAGTGGACTTTATAATGACAACGCTGTTGACCCGGTTGAAATTGCAAAGATAGCTCAGCGTTCCGAAAATAAGTATTTTGGTAAGCCTTGCGGCTTGATGGACCAAATGGCAAGCTCGGTCGGTGGATTTACAGGTATTGATTTTAACGACCCGTCTAAGCCTATTATTGAAAAGGTTTCATTTGATATTAAGGCTCACGGTCATAATCTTGTTATCGTCAACACCGGTGGTAACCACGCTGATTTGACCGGTGACTATGCCGATATTACTGTAGAGTGTCGTGCAGTATCGGAGTTTTTCGGTAAAAATGTACTGCGTGAGGTTGATACTGAAGTCTTCTATTCATCATTGGCTGAGTTACGTAATGCAGTAGGTGATAGGGCAGTGCTTCGTGCTATTCACTTCTTCAACGATAACCAGAGAGCAGTTGATGAAAAGCTCGCATTAAAAGAGGGCAGATTTGAAGATTTCTTGAGTATATCTAAGGAGTCCGGCCGTTCCTCGTTCCAGTTCCTACAGAATGTTTATTCTCCGTCTAACACTAAGGAGCAAGGCTTGTCATTAGCATTGGCGTTGGCTTCTAAAGCTTTGGGTGACAGAGGTGCATACCGTGTGCATGGCGGTGGATTTGCAGGTACAATTCAGGCGTTTGTACCGGACGATTTGCTTGATAATTATTTGAATGTTATGAAGTCCGTATTTGGTGAAAACTCCTGTTATGTGCTAAATATCCGTCCTATCGGCGGTACCGAAATCAAATCTTAAAATTGTATTGAAATTACGTCCTGAGTCTTTATTGACTTGGGACTTAATTTTTATCGAAAACTTAAAATAGTTTGAAAATATGTGTTGAATTTACGGAAAAAGTATAGTATAATGTGAACGATTAGTGCTTGATAATTTTTTATCAAAGAAAGAGGTTTTAAGATGTTTGAATTTATAACACTTGCTGCTAAGGATTACGGCATAGTTGAAAATTTAAAATCCCACGGTATTACTGTAACCGCCAGCGGTTTTGGCATTGTTTTTCTAATGCTTATTTTTTTGATATTGGTTATGTCGGCTTTCGGTGCAGTTATGAGCCGTGCCGGTAAACCCAAAAAGGAAAAGCAGCCCAAGGCAAATAAAAACACTAAAGCTGATAAGGCAGAAACCTCTGAAGACAATGATGAGGTGCTTGCAGTTATTTCTGCCGCAGTTATGATGATGGATGAAGAAATTGTTGCCGCTATAAGTGCTGCTGTAAATATGATGTATGAGGGTAGCGGCAAAAGACCGATTATCCGTTCGATTAAGCCTGCGGGCGCTGAGAAACGCTCAGCGTGGGCAACTGCCGGTGTTATAAATGCCACAAGACCGTTTTAAGAAGGGGAGAACTTTTAATGTCTGCTGTATTTGATGCAATTATCGGAATTTTGCGGGATTCCGGTTTTATGGGTTTTTTCGCTGATGGCGGTTGGAAAAACCTTGTTATGATTGGTGTTGCTTGCTTTTTTCTGTTATTGGCAATTCACCCGAAATTTCAGTTTGAGCCACTTTTGTTGCTTCCTATAGCATTTGGTATGCTGCTTGCTAACCTTCCCGGTGCCGGAATGTATCATCCTGAAATTTGGGATACATCAAATCCGGTTTTTTGGGACGCTGCAGGTCACTTGAATGCAGGTGATGTATTAAAGCAAGGCGGTTTGTTGGATATTTTGTATTTAGGCGTAAAGCTTGGTATTTATCCTCCGCTTATATTCTTAGGTGTCGGTGCAATGACCGATTTCGGTCCGCTTATTGCCAATCCTAAAAGCTTTCTTTTAGGTGCGGCGGCTCAGTTAGGCATTTTTGTTGCTTTTGTCGGTGCTTTAGCTCTTGGTATGACTCCTCAGGAGGCAGGTAGTGTCGGCATTATCGGCGGGGCAGATGGTCCTACAGCTATCTTCGTAACTTCACAGTTGGCGCCTCATATTTTAGGTCCTATTGCGGTTGCCGCATACTCATATATGGCTTTGGTTCCGGTTATTCAGCCGCCTATTATGAGATTGCTTACAACCAAAAAGGAAAGAGCAGTAAAAATGGAGCAGTTAAGAACTGTTTCTAAAACCGAAAAAATTATTTTCCCTATTCTTGTTGCTATCCTCGTTTCCTTGTTGTTGCCGGATGCCGCAGTTTTAGTTGGTATGCTGATGCTCGGCAATCTGTTTAAGGAATCAGGCGTCGTTGACCGCTTGGCAAAAACCGCTCAAAATGAGCTTATGAATATAGTTGTTATTTTCTTAGGTATTACGGTAGGTGCAACTACCACAGGTACTACATTCTTAAACTTCAATACATTGAAGATTGTTGCAATGGGTATGGCAGCCTTTGCTATCGGTACTGCAGGCGGTGTGTTGCTTGGTAAGCTTATGTATATTTTAACTAAGGGTAAGATTAATCCGCTTATCGGTGCCGCTGGCGTTTCGGCAGTTCCTATGGCCGCACGTGTTGCACAGAAGGTTGGACGTGAGGAAAATCCCAATAACTATTTACTTATGCACGCAATGGGCCCGAATGTTGCCGGTGTTATCGGTTCGGCAGTTGCTGCAGGTGTACTTATTCAAATGCTTGGCTAAGAGGTGTTTTTAGATGGTTAAACATATTATTTTATGGCAATTAAAAGATGATTTGTCCGATTTAGAAAAAATAACCGTAAAATCCGGAATTAAGGATGGATTAGAGTCCTTAGCCGGCAAAATCCCCGGTTTAATTGAAATTAAGGTTGAAATTGACGGATTGGCTTCATCTAATGCTGATGTTATGCTTTATTCTGTGTTTGAGAACGAAGATAGCTTAAAGGGCTATGCCGTACATCCTGAGCACGTAGCAGTAGCCGACGGAAAGGTCAGACCTTATACAAAGACCCGTCTTTGCTTAGATTTTGAAGTATAATACTTATTTAAAATTAAATCCCATTCTTGTGTTAGCAAGAATGGGATTTTTTTTTTATGCGAAGCAAAATGTTATAAAAATGATTCGTGAAAAACAATTAATTCTACTGTTAATTTATGGAGCTTATTAAATCCTTCATATCATAAAGACCGGCAGGTCTTTCATTGAGAAAAATAGCTGCATTAACTGCACCTACTGCAAAAACCTCTTTAGAGCCGGCAGAGTGTGAAAGAGAGATAACCTCATCATGACCGGCAAAAATAACTTCGTGCTCGCCGACGATGTTTCCGCCTCTTATAGCGTGAATACCAATTTCCTTAGCATCTCTTTTCTCACGCTTTGCCTGACGATTATACTCATAGTTATATTTACCGCCGTTCACCTCATTAATGCCGTTTGCAAGCATAATTGCAGTTCCGCTCGGAGCATCAATTTTTTGGTTATGGTGCTTTTCAATAATCTCAACGTCAAATTTGTCACCGAGTATTTTAGAAGCGGTTTTCGAAAGTTCAACAAGCAGGTTTATACCTAACGACATATTAAATGTAAAAAATACAGCAACGGCTTTTGAGGCTGATTTAATATTCTCGATATCAGCATCACTTAAGCCGGTTGTTGCAATAACTATCGGAGTTTTATTAGCAACGGCATATTCAAGCAAATCGGGTAGGCAGGAGGGATGAGAAAAGTCAATAATAACATTACCCTCGTGAACCTGATTAATATTACTGTAAACAGGAAATTCTCTTTGAATTGTCGTATTTAAATCAACACCGGCAACAATTTTGCAATCATCTCTATCATTAACAAGTCGAGATACCGCATTACCCATTTTGCCGTTACAACCGTTTAAAATTATTTTAGTCATATTATACTTCCTAAAATTTAAACTTAAATTAAAGAAGACCGTGCTTTTTAAGCTCAGCTCTTAAATTTTCACGTGCAGTCTCAGTCATAGGAGCTAACGGCATTCTCAGAGGACCGACGTTCATTCCAAGCATATTCATAGCCTCTTTAACCGGAATAGGGTTGACATCGCTAAACAAGGCGTTGATAAGACTAATATACTTCAACTGCATTTCGCAAGCCTTTTTAATATTTCCGTTTAACATTTCGGCACAAATATTGTGAGTTTCTCTAGGTAAAATATTGGAAAGAACTGAGATAACACCAATACCGCCTAAGGACATAATCGGAACAATTTCATCATCGTTACCTGAATAAATATCCAAATCATCACCAACTAATGATTTGGTTTTTGCGATTGAAGAAATATCGCCGTTTGCTTCCTTGATTGCAACAATATTCTCGTGCTTAGCCAGTTCCTTATAGGTGGCCGGTTGAAATGCAGTGCCGGTACGGCTTGGAACATTGTAAAGAATAATCGGTGTATTCACACGGTCTGCAATGTAATTGTAGTGGTTGATAAGACCGTTTTGTGAGGTTTTATTGTAATATGGTGTTACCATAAGCAAACCGTCACAACCGATAGACTCAGCATGCTGTGAAAGCTGAGTGGCATACATAGTATCGTTAGAGCCGGTACCTGCAATAATAGGCACACGCTTGTTAGCTACCTTAACGGCTTCCTCCAATACACGGCAATGCTCATCATTGTCCAAGGTAGAAGATTCACCTGTAGTACCGCATATAACCAAAGCGTCAACACCGCCGGCAATCTGTTCGTTTATAAGCTCACGAAGTCTCTGATAATTAACCGAGCTGTCGTCATTCATCGGTGTAACGAGAGCAGTTGCACATCCGGTAAAAATTCTTTTTTTCATTAAACTATCTCCAATCAGATATTAGTCGAAATAACCCTTAGCAGCAAGTAATTCAGCAAGTAATACACCGCCGCCTGCGGCGCCTCTTAAGGTGTTGTGTGAGAGGCAAACAAACTTGTAATCATACTGAGTATCCTCACGAAGTCTGCCGACAGATATTGCCATACCGCCGTCAAGATCACGTTGTAATTTGGTCTGGGGCATATTGTCCTCAGTAAAATAGTGGATAAACTGCTTGGGTGCACTAGGTAGCTCTAATTCCTGAGCAGTACCTTTAAAGTTTTCCCATTTTTTAATAATTTCTTCCTTTGAGGGCTTTTTGTTAAATCTTACAAAAACAGCCGCCATATGTCCGTCAGAAACAGGAACTCTCAGACACTGAGCAGTGAAGTGAGGCTTTTCGGCATTAACTATAACACCGTTTTCAACCTTACCCCAAATTTTGAGGGGCTCCTGCTCACTCTTTTCTTCCTCTCCGCCGATGAAGGGGATAACGTTATCCACGATCTCAGGGAAGGTTTCAAAGGTCTTGCCTGCACCGGAAATTGCCTGATAGGTACAAACTAAAGCATCCTCAACATCAAAGTCACTGTCAAGAGGGAAAAGTGCCGGAACATAGCTTTGTAATGAACAGTTAGACTTAACAGCAATAAAGCCACGCTTGGTACCGAGACGCTTTTTCTGGTCGGCAATAACCTCAATATGGTCAGCATTAAGTTCCGGAATAACCATCGGAACATCAGGAGTATGTCTGTGAGCACTGTTGTTCGAAATAACAGGGCATTCGTGCTTGGCATAAGCCTCCTCCAAAGCCTTGATTTCTTCCTTTTTCATATTTACTGCACAGAACACAAAATCAACCATAGAAGCGATTTTCTCAATATCCTCTTCGGCGTTCATAATTACCATAGACTTCATAGCTTCAGGAATAGGAGCTTTCATAGCCCAACGGTCACCGACACATTCTAAATATGTTTTACCGGCACTTCTACCGCTTGCAGCTAAAACCTTTACATTAAACCAAGGATGGTTTTCGAGTAAGGTTGCAAAACGCTGACCGACCATACCGGTGGCACCGATAATACCTACATTGTACTTTTTCATTATGTATCACCCTAAAATTAAATTTTATTGTTGAATATTTTTTGAACTTGCAATATAATAACATTATTAATAAATTATACATTTTCATAAAGTGTTTGTCAAACATATTTTATGTAAAACTTATCTTTTTGTGCATATTCGGAGTGAATTATGAAAAAATCGGAATTTTATTATGAATTACCACAAAATTTAATAGCTCAAACCCCTGTTGAGCCGCGTACTTCGTCAAGACTGTTGGCTTTAAGCAGAAAGACCGGTACATATGAGGACAAGACCTTTACTGATGTTTTGGACTACCTTAACGAGGGTGACTGTCTTATTATGAATGACACAAGGGTTTTGCCGGCACGTATTTTCGGTACAAGGCAGGATACCGGCTCAGTGGTAGAGTTCGTATTGCTTAAAGAAAAAGGACATATGGTATGGGAATGCTTGGCAGGTCCTGGAAAAAAGGCGAAAATTGGTAAAATATTCAATTTCGGTGAAGAATTATCCTGTGTTGTTTTGGATGTAACTCCTGAGGGTAATCGTATTGTTGAATTTAAGTGTGACGGTGTTTTTTATGATGTTCTGGATAGAGTCGGTCAAATGCCGTTACCGCCTTATATAACCGAAAAGTTAAACGATAAGGAACGCTATCAAACTGTTTATTCCAAGGAATTAGGCTCGGCCGCAGCACCGACCGCGGGACTTCATTTTACGACCGAATTTATGGAAAAAATTAAAGAAAAAGGCATTAAAATCGGATTTGTTACACTGCATGTCGGTTTAGGTACCTTTAGGCCCGTTAAGGTTGATGAAATTACCGACCACAAAATGCATTCTGAACACTATTTTATTCCACAGAAAACTGCCGATTTAATTAATGAAACAAAGCAAAACGGCGGTAGGGTGATTTGTGTAGGTACAACCTCCTGCAGAACGCTTGAAAGTGCGGCTGTTAAGGGTAAAATTACCGAATGTAGTGACGATACGGAAATCTTTATTTATCCGGGGTATAAATTCAAATGTATGGACGGCTTGATTACAAATTTTCATTTGCCGGAAAGTACATTAATTATGCTTGTGAGTGCTTTTGCAGGTTATGATTTAACAATGAAAGCCTACCGTCACGCAGTAGATGAAAAGTATCGCTTTTTCTCGTTCGGTGACGCGATGTTGATTTTGTGATACAAAATCAATAGGTAAGAAGTTAGAGGTAATAGTGAAGAGGTAAGGTGTCGGCCTCGCCGACGGATTATAAATGATTTTTCATATATCCCGTAAACTTCGATTATTATAAATGAGGTAAAGTTATGTTTAAAGTTTTAAAAACAGAAGGTACTGCTCGCCGTGGTGTATTTGAAACCGTACACGGTACCGTGCAAACCCCTGCATTTATGAATGTTGCCACCTGTGCCGCTATAAAAGGCGGCGTTTCAGCGTTCGATATGTCTGAGGATTTACATACTCAGGTTATGCTTTGTAATACATATCATTTGCATTTGAGACCGGGTGATGAGCTTGTTAAAAAGCTTGGCGGACTGCATAAATTCACCGGCTGGCAGGGACCTATTTTAACCGATAGCGGCGGCTTTCAGGTTTTCTCACTTTCCTCTTTGCGTAAAATTAATGAAGAGGGTGTTACCTTTAACTCTCATATTGACGGTCGCAAGATTTTTATGGGACCTGAGGAAAGTATGAAAATTCAGTCAAATCTTGGCTCAACAATAGCAATGGCATTTGATGAATGTGTTGAAAACCCTGCTGAGCACGAATATTCACGTCAGTCCTGCCTGCGTACTACACGTTGGTTAAAGCGTTGTAAAAATAAAATGGCACAGCTTAATCAAACCGAGGGTACGGTTAATCCGAATCAATTGCTTTTCGGTATAAATCAAGGCTGTACCTATGACGATTTGCGCGTTGAGCATATGAAAACTATTGCAGATTTGGATTTAGACGGCTATGCTATAGGCGGTCTGGCAGTGGGTGAGCCTGCCGAGGTGATGTATCATATTATTGAACAGGTTGAGCCCTATGCACCGAAGGAGAAAATTCGTTATTTAATGGGTGTGGGGACCCCTGCAAATATTTTAGAGGCAGTAGAAAGAGGAGTTGACCTTTTCGATTGTGTTATGCCGAGCAGAAACGCCCGTCACGGACACTTATTTACATGGGAAGGTATAAGAAACCTGCATAACGAAAAGTATAAAGATGACAATGAGCCGATAGACGCTAACTGCCAGTGCCCGACCTGCCGCCGTCATTCAAGAGCCTACGTAAGACATCTAATTGTTTCCGGGGAAATGCTGGGTCAACGTCTTTGTGTTCAGCATAATCTTTATTTTTATAATACCTTAATGGAGAAAATTCGAGAAAATTTAGATAACGGCACCTTTAAGCAGTTTAAAGACAGTGTTGTCGAAAAAATTGCCACAAGAATATAAATTGTTCTTGCTTTTTTGTTTTAAATATAGTAATATGATTTTATTACATTTTGGAGGAATTATAAATGCAAGGAATTATTTCATTGTTACCTATGATTTTAATCTTCGGTGGTATGATTTTCTTTATGAACCGTTCACAGAAGAAAAAGCAGAAAAAGGAAGAGGAGCAGAGAAACTCTATTCAGGTTGGTGACGAGATTGTTACTATCGGCGGTTTTGTTTTTCGTGTAGTTTCTATTAAGGATGACCATTTTGTTGTTGAGTCCTTGGCTGACCATTCAAAGAATAAGGTTATGAAGTGGGCCTTGTCCACGGTAAACACTATTCACGAGGAAGCACAGCTTAATAAATAAGTCATAAAATGATTTGCCGTCCCGTATACTTTTTTTGGGACGGTGTTTTTATGCAATACAAAAATAATGATAATAAAAGCTTTATGTTAGCGGTACTTTTCGGTATTATTTTAGGGTTTTTATGTTTACTTTTACTTACTTTAATTATGGCATTTTTCTTGTCAGCACTAAAATTAAGCGGTAATATTTCAGGGATATTGGCAATTGTGATTTTAAGTATTTCTGCCTTTATTTGTGGGTTTTCTGCTGCTAAAAAGCTAAAATCCAAGGTGTTGATAATCGGCGCCGTAGCAGGTACATTGTTTTACTTGACGGTTGCCGTGGTGTCAGCTGCAGTAACTAAAAACGGATTTACCGGAGTATTTTTATTAAGACTTGTGATTAGCTTTTTAACTGCGGAAATCGGTGCATTTCTTAGTACGGTTAAAAGAAGCAAAAGTAAATTTATATAATCTGACTTCTGATTTTAAACGGGCGACAATCTGTCGCCCGTTTTTGCTATATTTTTATTTTAAATTTTTAAATTATAAATTGAAGTGTTTTTGATATTTGAATTTCAAATTGTTGACTTGAATATTTTCTTATGTTAAAATTACAAATATAAAATGGTTGGTGAAAATATGAAAAGGTTACTGTTAACTGTTCTATATATTATAGGTATATTAATTGTGACACCTATTTCAATTGCTTTGCTTTGGATAGTTTGTGTGTCAGCCGGCAGCTCATTTATTATAGGTATTGGTTTTGTTGCCGTTATCGTCGGCTTTACTTTAATTATGAGAAATGGAGCAAAAAGGCTTCAAAAGGAACGGGATAATGTTTTCGCGCAATTAAGGTATAATATGCCGGTAAAATATAACACGGTAAATATATTATTTGGGTTTTGTCAGCTGTTAAGCTTTTTTTGGCTGATTGTACCGTTTGTATTTGCTATTACAGGCAGAATGTGGGTTGCAGTACTTCCGGTAGTTACGGTTACTGTTTGGGTTATAGAGTCGGTTATAGTACGGTTTTGGACCGATATTGGTTGGAAAAAGTATAAGTATTGGCTAATGAATATCAGTGCTTACATAATAGGAATTGCCTTTGGCAGTGCATTATCAGTATTTGTTTACCGTTAATGTTAGTTATAATTGAATATCATTTAATCATATATTACGTTTGGGTGAGTGTATGTATGGTTAAGAGAGCAATGTGTGGGTTTATAGCGGTTGCAGTATTGATATCTGTTTTATTTTTATCGGTTTTCAAGAGTGAAATATTTGGTGTTGCAACCTCTGCTGATAATAAAGGTAACTTTCCAACAGTTATCATTGATGCAGGCCACGGCGGGTTTGACGGTGGCGCGGTCGCTATGGACGGTACCGTTGAAAAGAATTTAAATTTACAGATTGCTCAAAAATTAGATGCAGTGCTTCGGGCGTTAGGATATAATACTGTTATGGTGAGAAATGAGGATAAGGCGGTAAATGACCCAAATGACCGCGGTGTTTCAGCTAAAGTGAGTGACATAAAAAACCGTGTTGAGCTTATGAAGAAACACCCTAAAGCGATTTTTGTAAGCATTCATATGAATAAATATCAAACAACTCAGCCACACGGGGCTCAGGTTTTTTATTCTAAGCAGAATACATCTGATTTGCTTGCAGGTGCAATTCAAGGTTCGGTTGCTGAATATGTGCAAACCGATAACAAGCGTGTTATAAAGCCAACAACTAAGGATATTTACCTACTTTATCATGCTACGGTACCGAGTGTTATAGTTGAATGTGGCTTTTTGAGTAATAATGACGATTTAAAAAATCTTAAAACAACGGAATATCAATTAGAAATGGCATTTTCTATAGCAAATGGAATTATAAAATATTATAAAGAAGTATAATTAAGGAGTTTAAAATGGCAAAGCTGAAAACTACATATATATGTTCAAACTGCGGATATAGCTCGCCAAAATGGTACGGTCAGTGTCCTCAGTGTAAGGAATGGAATACGTTAAATGAGGAAATAGAGTCAAAATCAAGCATTGCTGCGGTATCGAGTTCCTCTAAAACTCATAATTTTTCTTCTGTAACGCCTGTGACCGATATTACTACGGATGATGAGCTCCGCTACAAAACAGGAATAGGGGAGTTCGACCGGGTTTTGGGCGGTGGTCTTGTTAAAGGCTCGGTTGTATTGCTTTCGGGTGACCCCGGAATCGGTAAATCTACATTGCTTATGCAGGCCTGTGGAACCTTTGCTGATGATAAATCTGTGCTTTATGTCTCTGGTGAGGAATCTGCAAAGCAGTTAAAGCTACGTGCTGAACGCTTGTCGGTAAATAGCAGTAAGCTTTCGGTTATGACCGAAACAGATGTTGAAACGGTATGCGAGTATATAAAACTTAATAAACCCGAGGTGGTAATGATTGACTCAATTCAGACGATGAGTCATAATGACATTCAGTCATCACCGGGTAGTGTAACTCAGGTTAGGGAATGTACAAATCTTTTGTTGAGGGTAGGTAAGGCGCTGGATATACCGATAATTATCGTTGGTCATGTTAATAAGGACGGGGCTATTGCAGGGCCAAAGGTTATGGAGCATATTGTTGATGCTGTACTGTATTTTGAAGGTGAGCGCAATTATGCATACCGTATTTTAAGAGCGGTTAAAAACCGATTTGGTTCTACTAATGAAATCGGTGTATTCGAGATGAATGATATAGGCTTATCAGAGGTTGAGAATCCGTCAGCTGCACTGCTTTCTGAACGTAATACTAATGTTTCAGGCAACTGTATTTCATGTGTTATGGAAGGCTCAAGACCTATTTTAGCCGAGGTGCAGAGCTTGGTATCTACATCAGGCTACGGTAATGCCAAAAGACAGTCAACCGGATTCGATTTTAACCGATTAAGCCTTTTGTTAGCAGTATTGGAAAAGCGATTTGGATATAGATTTTCGTCGATGGATACCTACTTAAATATTGTCGGCGGATTAAAGTTGGACGAGCCTGCTGCTGATTTAGCGGTTGCTTTGGCGCTAGTATCAGGCTTGATTGATAAAAATGTACCCGATGATATAGTTGCAATCGGCGAAATCGGACTTTCGGGTGAGGTCAGGTCGGTTTCTAGAATTTCTGCCCGTATAAGTGAGGCAGCACGATTAGGCTTCGGTCGTTGTATTGTTCCGCGTTCGTGCTTAAAGCAGATTAAGACCAAGGTTGATATCGAAGTGATCGGTGTCAGGAATTTACACGAGGCGATTGCCAATATTTTTTAAATTATACATTTTTAATATAAGAACCGTCGGTAAATTGAATAATTGCTGAAAGTTTCTTTGTATAAATATACGAAAATATTATATTTCACTTGCAATTTATAAATTATAGTGATATACTAAATTAAAATTTTAATTGAATATTTTTGGAGGTTTGTATTATGAAAAAGATTTTATCAATAATTCTTGCATTCACAATGGTCTTAGGCCTTTGTGCTATGGTTGGATGCGGAGACAATAAAGATGACAACAAGACCACCGGCAGTTCATCCAACACCTCAACTGTATCCAATTCTGAGGGCACGGCAACTTTGACAACCGTTACTCCCGGCAAGCTTACTATGGCTACTAACGCGTATTTCCAGCCGTACGAGTACTATGATGGTGACAAGATAGTCGGTATCGACGCTGAGATTGCAGAAGCTATCGCTAAAAAGCTTGGTCTTGAACTTGTAATCTCCGACATGGCTTTCGATTCCATTATCACAGCTGTTAATCAGGGCTCTGCTGATCTTGGTCTTGCAGGTATGACCGTTACTCCCGACCGTCTTAAAGAGGTTGATTTCTCTATAAGCTACGCAAAGGGTGTTCAGTCTATTATTGTTAAGGAAGGCTCTAAGATCACTTCTTACGACGACCTTACAGCCGACGGTGCTAAATACAAGATTGGCGTTCAGCTTGGTACCACCGGTGACATCTATGCTTCTGATGAGTTCGGTGATAGAGTTAACTCCTTCACCACCGGCAACGAGGCGGTTAACGCTCTTATTGGTGGCGATGTTGATTGTGTAATTATTGATAATGAGCCTGCAAAGGCGTTTGTTGCTAACAATCAGGGTCTTAAGATTCTTGAAACTTCTTATGCTGACGAGGATTATGCTGCCTGCATTAAGAAGGGTAATACATCTCTCAAAAAGGCTATTGATGATGCTATTGTTGGACTTATTGCTGATGGTACCATTAAGTCGATCGTTGATAAGTACATCAAGTAATTTTAACTATATATTTTGATTGTGAAGCAGGAATGAGCAATCATTCCTGTTTTTCACTGTTTGGAGAAGTGTAATGAAAAAATCTTTTGTTAAGAAGAAACTCATTGCTTTATGCGTATCTATCGCCTTGGTTGTGTGCTTTGTGGCTACCGTTGCTATCAGCTTTATACCTCATCGCGTTTCAAATGAATTGACGGTTGATGAGGCACAAAAAATTATATCCGACACCATAAAAGAGTTGCCACGCGACACGTTAGGCGTTGCCATGCAGAAAACAGCCGATAGTTTTGCGTTGACCATAAATAGTATTGAATATGGCCCTAATAAGGATGTCATTGTTGATTGCTCTTATAGTGTTGTTGATATTAAAACACTTTATAATACGCACAAGGAAGATATGTTTAATAAGGTCTGCACTCAGTATTTTGATAACGTTGAAAGCGGCAATATGAATAATGCAACTGCTTTATCAATATCTTTGTTTTCAGATGTAAATAGCTATATTGCCGACACTACCGATGTTTCTGGCGACATAACTGTTAAAATTTATGAAACTTCAAAGGGCGTATTTTCGCTTTATTTAAGTGATGAGACCGTAAATACTCTGACGGGCGGCGGTGTAGATGTTCTTAATGATATAAAAAATGTCAAGACCGTTAAGTATCTTGGCAATGATGTAGATATCACCAATAATAACACTATTCGAACTTCAATTGAATATCTGTTCGGATTTGATAACTACGATTCCTCTGAGCCTGCAACGGGTAACGCAATACGCAAGTGGTGTATTGATTTTGCCGATGAATTCAAACGCAATTTTATTAATGATGACCATTGGCTTTATCTTGTTCAAGGCTTAGGAACAACGCTTGCCATAACCTGTCTCGCCGGTGTTATGGGTATTGTACTCGGATTTGTTGTTTCAATCATCCGTTGCACCAACGAAACAACCGGTAAATTTTACATAATTGACGGCATTTGTCGATTCTATCTTACGGTTGTTCGCGGAACGCCAGTTATGGTTCAACTGCTAATAATTTACTTTGTAATACTGTTGCCGATTGGATTGCCGAAATTTGTTTCGGCAGTATTGTGCTTCGGATTGAACAGTGGAGCTTATGTTGCCGAAATTGTACGTGGCGGTATTATGTCGGTCGATAAGGGCCAAATGGAGGCTGGACGTAGCCTTGGCTTCAACTATGCACAATCAATGATTTATTTTATTATTCCTCAGGCATTCAAAGCAGTATTACCATCACTTGCAAATGAGTTTATAACACTTTTAAAAGAATCTTCTGTTGCATTCTATATTGGCGTTGCCGACCTTACTCAAGGCGGTTTGAAGATACGCTCCTTGACGTACAGTAATTTTATGCCATTGATTGCGGTAGCACTAGTTTACCTAGCAATTGTGCTTATTTTGACTAAATTGGTAGGATTGCTTGAAAGGAGGTTGCGTAAGAGTGAGCACTGATGTTGTTATTCGTGTTGAAGGCTTAAAAAAGTCTTTCACTAATGTTGATGTCTTAAAGGGTATTAATGCCGAAATAAAAAAAGGCGATGTTATGGTTGTTATCGGACCGTCTGGCTCGGGTAAATCAACATTCTTACGTTGCTTAAACCGTCTCGAGGAGCCGTCAGGTGGGCATATTTATTTTGACGGAGTTGATATTACCGATAAAAAGAGTAATAT
>CAJGBX010000013.1 GCA_904501685.1 Clostridiaceae bacterium | reverse complement strand
TTTCCTTCAGGGAAAGCGTAAACCGCGAGCTGAAGGCGGTTGTGTCGGAAAAGCTGAGTGAGGCTTATACTCCCGAGAGTTTAACAAAAATTATTTTAAGTGTTATCGAGGCTTGGACCAAAAATACTGATGCAGGTGACATTTCGGTGCTTTTAAATTCGGATGATTTGAAGGCATTAGAGGAGGGCTTGCTTAAAAGCTTAAAACAGCGTTTGATTTCGGGTGTCACTTTAAAGGCGAATGACGATTTTATGGGCGGCTTCCGTATTTCAGAGGCTGACGGCAGTGTTTACTACGATTACTCGGCTGAGTCGGTGGTCGAAATGCTTTCAACCTACCTTAACCCGAGAGTAACTGCTTTGATGAAAGAGGCTTCGTTATGAGTCAGTATTATCTTGTAGCACAGCTTCCGTCCTTGGATGCGGTGAGTGACAATGCCCCGTTACCTATAACCGAGGAGCGTTTTTTGGAGCTTTGCGAAAGATTTTTAGACGGCAAAACACTCGGCATTTTAAAAGGCTTAACACTGTCCTCTAAGCGTGAACAGTCGCCGACCGGCTCCGGACTGGTTGATGCCTGGTATGAGGGCGAGCGGGCGCTCAGGCTGGCGTTAGGCAGCGTGCGTGCCGCAAGGCTTAAGAAAAGCTTTGATTTAGGGAATGAAAGCATTCCTCCGAGCTTTTTTCAGGCGGCAAAGGCGGCGGTAGAGGCGAGTGACCCATTTCAGGCTGAAAAGCAGATTAATAAATCGAGGCTCGAATTATTAGAAAGCCTTCGTCCTATGGACGCCTTTTCGGATGATGCGGTTCTTTACTACGGCTTAAAGCTTAAGCTGTTAAACTATGTCAGGCAGTTTGACCGTGTAAAGGGCGAGGAGTCTTATAGAACAATTTATAATACCATTTTAGCTAACGGATTAAAGGAGGTCGCAATATGACCGAAAATAAAGGCAAGGTAGTGAGTGTCAACGGCAACTTAGTGTCGGTTGAATTTACCGGCAACGTTTCGATGAACGAAATTTGCTATGTTAAGGTTGACAATACTCAGTTAAAAAGCGAGGTTATCCGAATCAGGGGCAATGTTGCACAGGTTCAGGTTTATGAAATGACCGGCGGTATCAAGTGCGGTGACGAGGTTGAGTTTACCGGTGATATGCTGTCGGCAGAGCTTGGCCCCGGTATTTTGGGTCAGGTTTACGACGGACTGCAAAATCCGTTGCCGATTTTGGCCGAAAAGGCAGGCTGGTTTTTGGAAAGAGGCAACTATGCCAATGGTTTGGACCACGAGAAAAAGTGGGAGTTTACTCCGACTGCTTCGGTTGGTGATACCGTCAAGGCAGGAAGCTATGTCGGTACCGTACCCGAGGGCTTTTTTACCCATAAAATATTAGTGCCGTTTTATTTGTTGGGCAATTATAAGGTGAAATCGGTTGCCGAAAAGGGTGAATATACCGTAAAGGAAACAATTGCCGTCATTGCCGATGAAAAGGGCAATGAAATAGAGCTTTCAATGTCCTTTAAATGGCCGGTAAAAAGAGCAGTCAGGTGCTATAGCGAGCGTTTGGCTCCGACCGAGACAATGGAAACCAAGGTAAGACTTATTGACTCGTTTTTCCCGGTAGCTAAGGGCGGCACCTACTGTATTCCGGGTCCGTTCGGTGCAGGCAAAACCGTTTTGCAGCATACCACCTCAAAGTATGCCGATGTTGATATTGTAATAATAGCCGCCTGCGGTGAGCGTGCAGGTGAGGTTGTTGAAACCATTACCGAATTTCCTGAGCTTACTGACCCTAAAACCGGACGTTCGCTTATGGAGCGTACCATAATTATATGTAACACATCTTCAATGCCGGTTGCCTCGAGAGAGGCTTCGGTTTACACCTCGGTTACCTTGGCAGAATATTACCGCCAAATGGGACTTCACGTTTTATTGCTTGCTGACTCGACTTCACGTTGGGCACAGGCTCTTCGTGAAATGTCCGGCCGACTTGAGGAAATCCCCGGTGAAGAGGCATTTCCGGCTTATCTCGAATCCTATATTGCGGCGTTTTACGAGCGGGCAGGTATTGTCCGTCTGGCTGATGGCAGTGTGGGTTCGGTTACCATAGGCGGTACGGTTTCTCCTGCCGGCGGTAACTTTGAGGAACCGGTAACTCAGGCAACCCTAAAGGTTGTCGGCGCTTTCCACGGTCTTTCGCGTGAGCGTTCTGATGCGAGAAAGTATCCGGCTATCGACCCTTTGATTTCCTGGTCCAAGTATAAAAGCGTTATAGACCGTGATAAATCCGAATACTGTAGAAGCCTTTTAATCGAGGGTGATGAAATAGGCTCAATGATGAAGGTTATCGGCGAAGAGGGTACTACCTTAGAGGATTATATTACCTATTTAAAGGCCGAAATGCTGGATGCGGTTTATCTTCAGCAGAACTCCTTTGATTTAATCGAGGCTAACTGCGGAATCGAGCGTCAGCGTTATGTGACCGATAAACTGATTGGTATTTTGGGCAGTGATTACAATCTGGGCGATAAGGACGAGGCAAGAGCTTTCTTTAACCGTATGCGTCAAAGATTTATTGACTGGAATTATAAAGAATTTTTAAGCAGTGACTTCAAGTGGGCTGAGGCCGATATTGATGCACTTTATTTTGAAGGCAACGGCAGGATTAACACTGCAACCGAATTGCTTTTAAAGGGTGGTGAGTGATAATGAATAAGGTATATAACCGAATCCAATCAATAACCGGTAACGTTATAACCTTACGTGCTACTGATGTTAGGTATAACGAATTGGCTGAGATTACCACTCGCTTCGGCAAGTCGCTTGCCGAGGTCATTAAGATAGAGGGTGAAACTGTATCCCTGCAGGTTTTTGCAGGCGGTCAGGGTGTTTCGACCGGTGATGAGGTTCGCTTTTTAGGTCACGAAATGCGGGTTTCGTTCAGTGAGGATTTATTGGGACGTATTTTCGACGGCTCGGGCGAGCCAAGGGATAAGGGTCCTGCCCTGACGGAAAATCTGACCGCAATCGGCGGTCCTTCGGTCAATCCTACCAAGCGTATTCTTGCTAACCGAATGTTAAGAACCAATATTCCGATGATTGATATGTTCAATACGCTGGTTGTTTCGCAAAAGCTTCCGATTTTCTCAATTTCGGGTGAGCCTTATAACCAACTGCTTGCAAGAATTGCCATGCAGGCCGAGGCTGACGTTATTGTTTTAGGCGGAATGGGTTTAAAATATGATGACTTCCTTTATTTTAAGGAAACCCTTTTAGAGGGCGGCGCCTTAAGTAAAACGGTTATGTTTATCCATACTGCCTCCGACCCGACGGTTGAATGTATGATGATTCCTGATATGGCACTGGCAGTTGCAGAGCAGTTTGCTTTGCAGGATAAGGACGTTCTCGTGCTGCTTACCGATATGACCAACTTTGCCGACGCTATGAAGGAAATTGCCATTACTCAGGAGCAGGTGCCTTCTAACCGAGGATATCCGGGCGACCTTTATTCTCAGCTTGCATCCCGTTATGAAAAGGCGGTTGACTTTGCAAACAGCGGCTCGGTCACCGTTTTGGGTGTTACCACAATGCCGGGTGATGACGTTACTCACCCCGTTCCCGATAACACCGGTTACATTACCGAGGGTCAGTATTATTTAAAGGGCGGCAGAATTGAGCCGTTTGGCTCACTTTCACGCTTAAAGCAGAATGTCAACGGCAAAACAAGAGCTGACCACCGTGCTTTAATGGACGCAATGATTCGTATGTATTCCTCATACCGCGATACCGTGGAGAAGAAGAATATGGGCTTTGCGATGAGCCGTTGGGACGAAAAGCTTTTGAAATACGGTGAGTTATTTGAGGAACGGCTGATGGACCTTTCGGTCAATATGCCGTTGGAAAAGGCACTTGATACCGGCTGGGAAATACTTTCCGAGTGCTTTGAAAAGGACGAAACCG
The DNA here is from genome assembly GCA_904501685.1 of Clostridiaceae bacterium. Classification (GTDB taxonomy): domain Bacteria; phylum Bacillota; class Clostridia; order Oscillospirales; family Acutalibacteraceae; genus UMGS172. The sequence goes on along the minus strand of CAJGBX010000013.1, from coordinate 16,714 downwards.
GTATTAAGACCGAGCTTATTTCTGAGTTTTGGCCTAAAACCTCCGACAAAGATTAAGGAGGAACGAATATAAGTGGCAAAAATCAAACTGACTAAAAATGAGTTAAGGGTACAAAAGGACGCTTTAAAAATGTACCGCCGATATTTGCCGACTCTGACACTTAAAAAGCAGCAGCTTCAGGCTGAAATCCGTACTGTTGAGGCAAGTGCCAAATCGGTACGTCAGCAAAGGGAAGCCTTAGAAAAGGGATTTTTCGATTGGATAGCCGTTTTCAGTGACGAGGGCGCATTTCCCGAAAACGCCGTTACTGTAAGCGATATCAAAAAAGGCTTTGGTAATATTGCAGGCGTGAAAATACCGACCTATGAGGGTGCAGTGTTTTCACGCGGAGATTACGACCTTTATGAAACTCCGTTGTGGGTCGATATTGCGGCCGATTTTATGGAAAAGGCAATATCGCTTGACCTTGAGGCTGAGGTGTTGGATGAGCAGGTGCGTCTTCTGCAAAAGGAATTAAGGGCTACCTCGCAAAGGGTCAACCTCTTTCAACAGGTTAAGATTCCCGAAACTGTGGCAAATATCAAAAAAATATCAATTTATATGGCTGACCAGCAGGTCAATGCCGTTGTGCGCTCAAAGATTTCCAAGCGTAAAATCGCAGAGCAAAACGCGGCGGCTTCCAAAAGGGAGGCGGCAGAATGATAGTACCGATGAAAAAGCTATCGGTGGTTACCTTAAGCGATAAAAAGGTTGAAACCTTGAGGTCGCTTCGAAGGCTCGGTCTTATGCATATTGAGGAGACTGAGGGTAACGGCGAAAGGCTTTTAAAATTAAAACAGAGACTTTCGTTGCTTGAAAGCGGTATTTATACCCTGACCGAAAGAGTGAAAAAGGATACCGTTCAGGTAGAGGCTACAACCGAGCAGGCTCTGGTTGTTGCCGAAAATATTTCGGCGAGTGTTGAGGAGAAAAAGTCCATAAAGGTAAAAATTTCAGCTTTGGAAAATGAGCTTCAAAGACTTGAAGGTTGGGGCGAAATTGACCCTTGTGAGCTTAAATATCTGGCTGAAAAAGGAATTAAAATTTCACTTTATGAAATACCGACGGCGGAATTCAAGGCGTTGGATAACAATGTCAAGACAATCGTGCTGAGTAAAACCAAGCATACTGTAAGCTGCGCGGTTATAGGTGACGTTGAGCAGTCGGAGTCGCTTGCGATTTACCGTGTTGAGCTTCCGAGGGAGTCTACCTCCCAAATAAAGCAGAACATTCAAGACTGCCAGAATAAGATTTCAAACCTCGAGCGTGAAATTACGGAATATACCGAGTATTTAAACAGTATGAAATCGGCGGTATTAGAGCTTCAAAAGCAGATTGAGTTTGAAGCGCATTCTTCTGGTATGGCTGAGGAATGTCTTTCCGAGAATCCTCAGAATGCCGTTAAAGTGTCCTACTTCAAGGGCTATATTGAGGAGGAAAGCCTCGATAAAATGAGAACGGCGGCCAAGCAAAACGGCTGGGGTATTTTGATTGAGGAGCCAACGGTTGAGGATAATGTTCCGACCAAGCTGAAAAACAATAAATTCGTAAGCCTTATTTATCCGTTAACCGACTTTTTAGGCACTGTTCCCGGGTACTTTGAGTATGATATTTCGGGTTGGTTTTTAGGGTTTATCCTGATTTTCTTCGGCATAATTTTCGGTGACGGCGGCTACGGTTTGCTTATTACGGCGGCTGCCGCAATCCCGATTTTAATGGCTTTTTTCAAGAAAGAAAAGATTTCACCTGCGTTTTTATTGGCGGGTCTTTTCGGACTTTCGACCGTCATTTGGGGTACCCTGACCTGTACGTGGTTCGGGCTTCCTGCCGAAAAGCTGCCGATGTGGCTGCAAAAGCTTTCGGTTCCTGTGATTTCCAATGTTTACGCTGACAAGATATGGCAGCCGTTTTGGGTAAGCGGGGAGGTTGGACTGACCACCTCACAGAATTTGCAGATTTTCTGCTTTACACTGGCACTTATTCAGCTGACGGCGGCACACATAAAAGGTGCGGTAAGGAACCGTAAATCACTGAAAATGCTTGGTGATATAGGCTCGGCACTTCAGCTTATAGGCATTTATTATATTGTCTTAAGCTTGGTTGTCAATGCCGAGGTTTTCAGTCTCGGTCTGGTGCTGGGGGCCATTCCGGTAGGTATTGTTTCAATAGCACTTATCGGTGTCGGATTTGTGCTGAGTTTTGTGTTTTCCAATTATGAGGGAAGCGTCATAAAGGCAATACTTTCAAGCCTTACCAATATCGTTTCGGTGCTGTTGGGTGTAGTCAACGTATTTTCCGACATTGTGTCGTACATTCGCCTTTGGGCAGTCGGCTTGGCAGGTGCTGCTATTTCGGCTACCGTAAACGAGCTGGCAGGCCCTCTGCTCGGCAACTTTATGTTTATGGTGCTTGCGGTTGTTCTCTTGGTGTTCGGTCACGGACTTAATATGATACTGAATGTACTTTCGGTTATCGTCCACGGAATACGTCTTAACACCTTGGAATTTTCCTCGCATTTGGATATGTCGTGGAGTGGACACAAGTTTAAACCCTTTGAGGAATAAAATTATATATATCATAGTATAAAAAGGAGAATTGTTATGAATTTAGGACAGTTAGGTATAGCATTAGCTATGGGTATTGCCGCAATCGGTTCGGCAATTGGTATCGGCATTGCAGGTCAAGCCGCAATCGGCGCCTGGAAGAAGTGTTATATGGCTTCTAAGGCAGCGCCGTTTATTCTGACCGTTTTTGCAGGTGCTCCGCTTACTCAGACTATTTACGGCTTTTTGCTGATGCAGCAGATGAAGGGCTCTTCGGCTGACCCGTCATTTTTGTTCGGCTTAGGTATTGCCTCGGGTCTTGCGATGGCACTTTCAGCCTATGTTCAGGGTAAGGCAGGTGCCGCAGGCGCTGACGCCTTGGCTGAAACCGGCAAGGGCTTCTCACAGTACATCACCGTTGTCGGTCTTTGCGAAACGGTTGCACTTTTCGCCCTTGTTTTCAGTATGGTTGCCCTGGGCTGATATCAGGATTATTGAATATTTCATTACGGCAGGCACATTTGAATGTGCCTGCCGTATTTTATCAAGGCTAACCTGAATAAGTTTACAAATTAGTAAAATATACTGCTTGACGGAATTATAATATTATAGTAAAATTAAATAAATATGATAAGTAGCTACTCACGAAAGGTGTTATTTAAATGCAAAAAAAGTACTTAAGGTATATATCGTTGGCACTTACATTGGTTATGCTGGTTCTGTCCTTTGCAGGCTGCGGCGAAGAAAACAACGATAAGGCGGATATCAGCTATATTTCCGGCAACTATCAAATGATTGTTGACTCGGTTGATAAGATTAACTGTGACTACCTGTTGGTTTACCGCAGTGGAGCAAGCTTTAAGGAGCTTGACGCGTTTGTGGACTTTATGGAACGGTTGGCCGCTTCGTCCTCAAAAAGCTTTCAGATTTGTCCCGATGTGCTGAATATTACCGACGCCAATCAGAAGATTATTCTTTTAGGCAGCACCTCTTATAATGAGTCGAAGTCTACACAGAAGATTATGAACGGCATCCGCTCCAATAATTACTATGATTATTTGTTAAGCGGCTATAACGGCAACACCTTGAGTGTTATGTGGACGTCCAAGTTCGGTCGTGAGGACGCTTTTGAGTATATTCTCAATAATCTTTTGAATAACGGCCTTGATAATGCCTTTAAATCGAATTATAACTATATGTATTTGAGTGACCGTTCGGATACACCGACCGTTACTATTAACGATATTAATATTATTCAGTACTCAGTGGTACTGTCACGCTCGCCGTCGTATATAGAGCGGAACGCTGCCGAGCGTTTGGTTCGCGTTATAAAGGATGCAACCGGTGTGGAAATTCCGCTTGTGACCGATGTGGCTGAGGAATCGACCTATGAAATTTTGGTTGGTGACACTAACCGCGGCGAAACCTATATGACCTCGTTCTTTGCGACCAAACGATACGCGGTGGCACAGTACAGCAACAAGCTGATTTTACGCGGCGGTCAGGTCGAGGCGACCTCTAAGGCGGTTAACGACTTTGCCGATATGGTAGAAACAGCCTCGGTTACTGCGGCTCCGTTACATATTAAGCCTAATTACTGTATGACCGACAGCATAATCGCAGATGACGGAAGTTATTTTAACGGCTATAAGCTGGTATTTTCGGATGAGTTTAATACCGAGGAAATTGATACTAACCGTTGGACACTTGAGGATGGTGCTATCCCAACCTACGGTTCTGCCGCAAGCTTGCTTAAAATCAGGTCGAAGAATGTCACTGCCGATTCGTATGCAATGGTTCTGCGTACCGGCCAGGATGAAAGTTTTTACAACACAGGCCATGTCACCTCTGAAAATTCCTTCAGTATGCAGTACGGATATGTTGAAACAAGGGCTAAGTTCCGTGCAGCACCCGGCTTCTGGATGAAAATGATTCTGACCAACCAAAACTACAAAAATAAGGAAACTGCACAGATTGACGTGTTCAACAACCTAGGCGGAAATAACAATATTTACGCAAGCCTCGGCATTTTGGATACCGATACCTATTATTCGTATTATTTGGATTTGCACGAGCCTAAGTATGAGGCCTACCGTTCAACCGGCTTTGAAAACGGCGGTTTGATAAACGACGATACCTATCACACCTACGGCGTTGAGTGGACTCCTGAATATGTCCGATTCTTTGTTGACGGCGTATCCTACGGTACAGTTGAGATTACCGCTAATAAGTACAAGGGCTTAAACACCGAAATGTATCTTGATTTTATGGGCGGAGTAAATATGACCGAACAGGAAGTTGATGATGAGATTGCAATGTGGCCCATTGACTGCCAGATTGACTGGGTAAGGGTTTACCAAAAGGAAGGCGGTAAGTTTACCGACCGCACAAACCTTTCTGAAAATAAATAAGCAGACTCTACTACAAAAAACAATCCATAAAAAATGACCGAAGGCAGAAGCCTTCGGTCATTTTTCTTTTGTAATTACGGTTAATTACTCGTGGTCTTTAAGCCAAGCAGCAGCTTTTTCTTTTGAAATGCTCTTAATGTTCTCGGTAGGATAAATAGAATCCTCACCGCCGTTAACATACAAGAACAGTTTGCCGTCAGGCATTTCGTAAAGCGACTCTTCATAGCCTTTAGAATCACCAAGTTCACCTACGGTGAATTTCTTGATTAAGCTTGCAGCTTCGGTGTCATACTCACGTTTGCAAATAATTTTCTTCATAAATATTCTCCTTATAAAATTATTTTAAACTATAAATTATAATTTATGACAGATTGTTTAAAAAAAATTACAGATTGCCGTTATTATTGGTTTTGGGTTTATAGATAAAGTCGGTATAATCGCGGCAATCGTAAAAGTCCTTGGTATAATCAATCGGAACTCCGTTTATTATAACGGTGTTCGGTTGGTCCTCAGGCCAGTTTATAAGGCTTTCGCGGGTGCCGATTTGCCAGTAAATAGTCCTTGTCTTGCCGGTGTTATCATTTTTTAAGGCAACGCGAATGGCGGCCGGATGCTCGGAAGTGGCTTCAACCTCAAAAACCTGCAGCCAAAGACCTTGGCTGAACAGAATATTTTGATTGACCTCAGACCTTAAAAGCTTGCCCTCGGGAAGATTATCAAGCTTGTAGAAAAACTCATCCTTAACCGAAAAGCCTACGTTAAAGGCGGTAATTATAATTGCCAAAACGGCTACTATCATACATACCTTACGTTTCATTTTAAAGCTCCTTATTTTACAACCTTAAGCGAAATATCAAAGGCTTTTACCGAGTGGGTCAGCGCACCGATAGAGATAATGTCAACGCCGGTTTCGGCAACCGAACGTATGGTAGAGGCGGTGATGTTACCCGAAGCCTCCAAAAGCGCTTTGCCGTCGGTCATTTCTACTGCCTTTTTCATTGTTTCGCAGTCCATATTGTCAAGCATTATGATTTCACAGCCGGTAGCTAATGCTTCAGCCACCTCGTCCAGGGTGCGGGTCTCAACCTCGATTTTAACGGTGTGACCGATTTTTTCTCTAAGGGTCGAAACCGCTTTAGTGATACTGCCGCAGGCGTCAATGTGATTGTCCTTAAGCATAGCGGCATCCGAAAGGTTGAAGCGGTGATTCTTACCGCCGCCGCAGGTTACAGCATACTTTTGTAAAGCACGAAGACCCGGAAGGGTTTTTCTTGTGTCGGTCACGGTGGCATTAGTGCCCTTAATAAGCTCAGCCGCCTCATATGTCATTGTTGCAATACCCGACATATGCTGAATAAGGTTGAGCGAGGTGCGTTCACCCTTAAGTAAAAGCTTGGTGGGACCTTCGATTTCAGCAATAATGTCACCTTTTTGTATTAAGTCGCCGTCGCTCTTAAGCTTTTTTAAGGTAAAGCTGCCGAGCAACTCAAAAACCCTGAGCGCAACGTCGATACCGCACAAAACACCGTCGGCCTTAGCTAAAAATACAGCCTTTGATGTGTGAGAGTCGGGCAAAAGATTGTCTGCCGCCATATCAATATAATTTACGTCCTCTAAAAGAGCGGTCTTGATAACATCGTCAATAAAAAACTGCATCATTTGTGGATGACCTCCTTTAATACTATTGAGGCTATGTTGGCAAGACTTCTTGCCTCAAGATAGTCGTTGGTAATCTGGAAACGCTTATTATTAAGTCTTGCCGCAATGTTTTCAACCTCGGGCTGGTATTTTCTTGCCGCCTCGGGGTTAGGCAAAACAAAGTGGCATTTCTGCATAATGCTTCTGATGGATGTTCTTGTGCCGGTAGGCATCGGTGCGCCGTCAACCGAGTGAACAGGCGGCTTTCCGCAAACCGAGGTATCGTTAAAGCTACGGTTGATATCCTCTGCGGCTCTGCGACCGAAAACAAGTGTTTCCAGCAGACTGTTTGAGGCCAATCGGTTTTTGCCGTGAACACCGGTGTGCGAGCATTCACCGACCGCATAAAGCCGGTTAATACGCGTTCTGGAGTTCAAATCAACATTAATTCCGCCCATAAGATAATGGTGGGTCGGAAAAACGGGAATGAGGTCTTTTGTTATATTAACACCCTCTTGTAAGCACCTCTCATAAATCATAGGGAAGCGGTCAAGTATAAATTCAGGTGTTCTGTGAGTAATATCAAGATAAAATTGGTCACTGCCGGTTCTGCGCGATTCCAGAATAATGCCACGCGAAACAACATCACGGGGAGCTAACTCAAGCCGCTCGTCATAACGGTGCATAAAGCGTTCGCGGTGACAGTTTACAAGGTGAGCGCCCTCGCCTCGGACGGCTTCGCTTATAAGAAAACGCTCGCGGCAGTTATCACCTGCAAAGCCGGTCGGATGAAACTGAATATAGCTTAAATTCTCAATTCTTGCACCAAGCGAGTGCGCAATCGAAATGCCGTCACCGGTCGCAATTGAGGAGTTGGTGGTATATTTGTAAATACGTCCGATACCGCCGGTCGCCATTATTACATATGATGCGGCAACCGTAGTCAGCTTGCCGTCTGAAAGCAGAGAGGCATAGTATCCGTTGTTGGCCTCGTCCAAAAAAGCAAGAGAGGTGTTCTCGACAATGTCAACATTGGGTAAATTTTCAGTTGCGGCAATTATTGTCCGCATTAATTCCTCACCGGTGGTATCGCGGTGGTGAACAATACGGCGGCGGCTGTGTCCGCCCTCTAAGGTGGCGTGAATGTGACCGTCAACCTTGTCAAATTCACATCCCAAATCAATCATCCTGCGAACATCATCGGGACCTTCTTTAACCAACACATCAACCGCTTCAGGGCGGTTTTCCTGCTTGCCGGCAATCATAGTATCCTCAATGTGCAGATCGAAGCTGTCATTAACAGTATCAAGTACAGCGGCAACACCGCCTTGAGCGAGGTTACTGTTGCAAAGCCTTAAATCACGCTTCGATACAACAAGTGCGGTTATTCTACTGTCGAGATTGTAGGCGGCATAAAGCCCCGAAAGTCCTGCGCCGACAATCAATACATCATATTTATCACGCATAAACAACGCCTCTTGATTGCATAATAATACTAATACAAATTAATTATAATGACTATGTTGATGTCGAAACAGGGCAAAGCCTTATTTCGACTGCGAATTCAAAGAATTCGCAAACAATTACCAACGGTAATTGAACATATTCATTATAACATATAAATCAGAAAAATAAAAGAGAAAATACATAAAAAAACTGCCGTCCAATGCTGGACGGCAGTTTAATGTGTCGGCATTACCTATTTTCCCGGGCCGTCACCAGCCAAGTATTTTCGGCGTAAATGAGCTTAACTTCCGTGTTCGGGATGGGAACGGGTGGACCCTCATCACAATCAACACCGACTGCTTGCTCGTTCTTTACGAGTGCAGGGAGTATATTACCACACCTTTTATAAAAAATCAAGTCTTTTTTTAAAGTTTTTTAATTTTTTTATTCAGGTCTACCTTCAACTGATTATTTTACAGCTCGTTTCGTCCCTCTAAGGCGCGCGAAAGGGTTATCTCGTCGGCATATTCCAAATCACCGCCGACAGGGATACCGTAGGCAAGACGTGTGACCTTTATGCCCATTGCCTTAACCAAACGGGAAATATAGCTTGCGGTAGCCTCGCCCTCAACCGTTGGGTTAGTGGCGACGATTATCTCGGTCACCTCTCCTGAGGAAAGCCGTTTCATCAGCTCCCGCATTTTAAGCTGGTCGGGACCAATGCCGTCCAAAGGACTGATAGCACCGTGTAAAACGTGGTAAAGTCCCTTATATTCACGTGTGCGTTCAAACGCCATAACGTCCTGAGCATCCTCAACAACGCAGATAATACTGCGGTCGCGGTCTAATGCAGAGCACAGCGAACAAACCTCACCGTCGGTGAGGTTTTGACAAACACTGCAGTATCTTATTTTGGCCTTGGCCTCTAAAAGCGCATCCGAAAATTTGCCTGCCATTCCGTCGGGGCGGGTTATGACATAGTAAGCTAAACGGCGAGCAGTCTTTTTGCCGATACCGGGCAGACGTTCAAACTGCTCGATAAGTCGGTCAAGCGGTGCAACACTGTAGGACATTAAAACAACCCCGGAATGTTAAGACCGCCGGTGATAGCGCCCATTTCAGACTCCTGAGTCTGGGCGATTTTTTTAACGACGTCATTAACTGCGATAACTATATAGTCCTCAAGCATCTCGATATCCTCAGGGTCAACTGCTTCGGGGTCGATAGTGATTTTCTTCATTTCATGGTTGCCGGTCATAGTAACCTCAACAATTCCGCCGCCGGCGGCTGCAGTAAACTCACGTTCTTCAAATTCAGCCTGGAAGTTAGCCATATCCTCCTGCATTTTTTGTACCTGCTTTAGCATTGCGGCCTGGCTTTGACCGTTGTTAGCACCGGGGATTCTTGCTTTCATTTTTAAAGTTCCTTTCTTTTGTGCTCAGTATTAAGATTCGGGCACCTCAAATGTTTTTAATTTATTGATTATATCCTGCAACGGGTCACCGGTTTCGGCAACTCGTTTTTTATACGGTCCGAGCTTATACGTTCTGCCAACCACCGTTTGCACTGCATTTCGAATCTGCGTGCGGTAAATCGGGTCACCTCGCATAAGCGGGATAAACTGGTCGTTTCCAGAGTCTATCAGTAAAAACTCACCCTTAATATATGCTTTCGAACCACGTAAAACCGCCGCCATTAATGGTGCGGATTTAGTAAGCTCACCTAAAACATCGGCCCAAGCTTCAAAGCTTAACTCGGTTTCGGCGTTAGTATCCGGCTGAACGCCTTTTTCTGCATTTGTGTCTGCTTTAGCTTCAATTTCCGACGGAATCGGAGGCATACCGTCATCCTCAAGGACTTTGACTTCAGCCTGCGGTTGGCTTTTTGTGGGTTCAGGCTCTTTCTTAGGCTTAGGCTCTGCCTCAGCCGAAGAAAGACTGTTGCCTGAGTATTTTATTGTACGCTCCAAGCGTTCCAGTCTATCTAAAATTGCCGACAGCGAGGTATCGAGTGCCGGACGGCACAGTTTAACTATCGCTGTCTCAAACTCAGGTCTGCGGCTGCTCATAGTCATTCGGTCAAGGGTTTCATTTAATACATTAATTGCATTTACAATACCCTCAAGCGGATAAACCGAAGCCTGCTGTTTTATAGCCTCCAGCTCCTTCGGTGCCGCAATAATAAGACCCGACGGCTCCTTTACTGTTCGGGCAACCATAAGGTTGCGGTAGTGGTTTATCATTTCACTGCAAAGGCGTTGCAGGTCAACGGCGTTTTTGTGAAGCTCGTCCACCTTACTTAAGGCGGCACCAACGTCGGAATTTAAAATGTGACCTGCCAGCTCCAAGCAGTAGTCGTTTCCTGCGAGCGAGCAAACGCTGATTACATCAGCTTCGGTTATATGGTGAGTGCGGGCAGCACAAAGGTCAAGCGTGGATAAAGCATCACGCATACCGCCGTCCGAAAGCTTGGCAATCATTTCGGCGGCAGAGCCGTCGATTGTAAAGCCTTCCTTGTCGGCAATGTGCAAAATGCGGTCGGCAATTACAGCCGGCGAAATACGGTGAAAATCAAACCGCTGGCAACGTGAAAGAATGGTTGCAGGCAGCTTGTGCACCTCGGTCGTGGCAAGGATGAATATGATGTGAGCCGGCGGCTCCTCGAGTGTTTTAAGCAGGGCGTTAAATGCACCGGTCGAGAGCATATGCACCTCGTCTATAATGTAAACACGGTATTTCGAGGTGGTCGGTGCGTAAGTAACCTCCTCACGTAAATCACGGATGTTGTCAACACCGTTGTTAGAGGCGGCGTCAATCTCGGTAATGTCAAGCACATCGCCGTCGGCAATAGCCCGACAGGAGTCACACCTGCAGCAGGCGTCACCGTCGGTTGAATTTAAGCAGTTTACCGCCTTTGCCAAAATCTTGGCACAGCTGGTTTTACCGGTACCTCGCGGTCCGGTGAATAAATAGGCATGGAAAATCTTGCCCGACTTCAGCTCGTTTTTAAGTATTCCGGTAATATGTTCTTCGCCGACAACGTCCGAAAAGCACATAGGACGGTATTTACGGTATAAAGCCTGATACAAGAAAAATCCCCCTTTTCATTTTCAAAAAAGTACGCTCTGAGGCGTACGAACGACCGAGTTTACTGCGGCACACAAGGAAATCCGCTTAATGCTGCTCGGTTCCCCGCCTGACATGGTTCACAGCACCCTGTCGCACAGGACCCGACCGTTCGCACGCCTCAAAGCGCACTACTTTAGTATTATACAATATTCCTTTCAAAATTACAACACAATTTTTTCGAATGTTCCGGTTAATTCAGATTTCAGAGCATAGATTTTAATTACCAAGGCAAGTTGGCGTATTTCAGATTTTATCGAGGCTCGGCTGTACGGCCGTTTTCACACTGCTTTAGGCGGTGGCTTAGATGCTGACACTATATGTAGTGGTTGGTATAACGATGTATAAAATTCCAGATAATATTATGTAATTTTTGCGATAAAATTGTAGACATTTGAGATTTAGTGTGTTATAATTTTAACAAGTTATGCAGAGTGAGTTTTTGCGCCTGGTCGGTTGGCTCATTTTGTCGTAATAGTATTTTATTTCAGGAGGAAAAGCTAATGAAGAAACATGCCAGCTCTATTCCGTTCAACGGAACACCCGAGCAGGAAGCTAAGCTGAAGGCTGTCATTGAGGCAAAGAAGAACATCGAAGGCTCTTTGATGTCAATTATGCAGGAAGCTCAAGGTATCTACGGTTATTTACCGCTTGAGGTTCAGTCTATGATTGCCGAGGGTTTAGGCATTTCAGTTGAGGAGGTTTACGGTATCGCAACCTTCTATGCTCAGTTTGCATTGTCACCTAAGGGCAAATACAATATTTCGGTTTGCTTAGGTACTGCCTGCTACGTTAAGGGTGCACAGAAGCTTATCGACCGCCTTATTGAGGTTTTGGGAATTCAACCCGGCGAATGTACTGCCGACGGTAAGTTCTCGCTCGAGGCCTGCAGATGCATCGGTGCCTGCGGTCTTGCACCGGTTCTCACCGTTAACGAAGACGTTTACGGACGTTTGACCGAAAAAGATATTGACGGCATTATTGCAAAATACGCCGACTAATTTTATTAAGTCAGGGAACATACATTTATGAAGATTAGCGAAATTAAAGAGCTTTTGAAGGCAGAGGTCATCTGTGGTGAGGACTTACTCTGTCACGATGTTTATTCGGCTTGCGGAAGCGATATGATGAGTGACGTTTTGGCCTATGTTAAGGACCAGGGCGTGTTGCTTACCGGCCTTGTCAATTCGCAGGTGGTAAGAACTGCCGAAATGATGGATATGGTTTGTATCGTTTTTGTCCGTAATAAGCGTCCTACCGACGAAATGGTGGAGCTTGCACGTGAAATGGGCATTGTACTGCTTTGTTCACCAAAGCGTATGTATGAGGCCTGCGGAAAGCTTTATATGAGCGGCTTAAACCGAAGCGGAGAAGCACTATGAGTGAGCCGGTAAAGTTTAAGTATGACGTTCAGGGCGGCAACTTTGCCTCGGCCGGTCAGGCATCGGTTCAGGTAAAGAAAAACCTTCGCCAAATCGGTCTTTCACCCGAAATTATCAGACGAATTTCAATTGCTATGTATGAGGGCGAAATCAATATGGTTATTCACGCCGGCGGCGGCATTGCCGAGGTGCAGGTGTTTGAGGATAAGGTTATCATTGTTTTAGATGACCGCGGTCCCGGAATACCGAATATTGAGCTTGCTATGAAGGAAGGCTTTTCAACTGCACCCGATAACATCCGTTCGTTGGGGTTCGGTGCAGGTATGGGTCTGCCGAATATGAAGCGGTATACCGATGATATGAAGATTGAAACCGAGCTCGGTAAAGGCACCCGCATTACCATGCAGGTTAATTTCGAGTAACAGCTTAAAGAGAGAATTTTATGAATACATATATACATTCAGTTTCGCTTGATAAAGAGAAATGCACCGGCTGCACAACCTGTTTGAAGCACTGTCCGACCGAGGCAATTCGTATTAAGGACGGCTGTGCGGTTATAAATCCCGACAGATGTATTGATTGCGGCGAGTGTATAAGAGTATGTCCCCACAAGGCAAAGCGTGCGGTGAGCAACAGTTTTTCCGATATGGAAAAATTCAAGTGGCGTATTGCTCTGCCTGCCCCTACACTTTACGGTCAGTTTGAAGAGCTTGAGGATATTGATTACTGTCTGCAGGGCTTACTTGATATGGGCTTTGACCAGGTATATGAGGTCTCTCAGGCTGCCGAATTTGTTTCGGAGTATACCCGTCTGCTTCTTAAGACCGAGGGTGTAAAAAAACCCGTTATCAGCTCGGCGTGTCCCGTTATTGCACGTCTTATTGCTTTAAGATTCCCTTATTTAAAGGATAATCTTATGCCGTTGCTTCCGCCTATGGAAATTGCGGCGATGAAGGCTCGTGAGCGTGCTTTGAAGGAGCATCCCGAACTCAAATCTGAGGATATAGGCATTTGCTTTATATCCCCTTGTCCTGCTAAGGCAAGCTACGTTAAAAACGGCTTCGGCTCGTATAAAAGTGCTGTTGACTTGGTTGTACCTATTAGTGAGATTTATTTTAAGCTCATCAATTCGATGAAGCGTGAGATTACTCCGGTGCCGGTTTCCCGTTCGGGTGTTATCGGTATCAGCTGGGCAACCTCCGGCGGTGAGGCTACCGCAATTTTCAACGATAAGTACTTGGCGGCTGACGGCATTGAAAACGTTATTAAAATGCTTGACCAAATTGAAAACGGAATGATTCCACAGCTTGAGTTTATTGAGCTTAATGCCTGTACCGGCGGTTGTGTCGGCGGCGTGCTGACGGTGGAAAATCCGTTTATTGCCAAGGCAAGAATTCAAACCTTACGTCGGTACCTTCCGGTATCTCAAAATTTCCTTAATGAGGATGAGAGATATATACCCGATGACTGTTTCTTTCAGGATGTACCGGCATATAAGCCTATTTCAAGGCTTTCGGATAATATCGGTGAATCAATGCGAATGATGACCGATATACAAAACCTCAGAGAGGCGTTACCCGGTATTGACTGCGGTGCCTGCGGTGCACCGAGTTGCCGCGCCTTTGCAGAGGACGTCATAAAAGGCGAACGCTCGGCCGATGCTTGTGTAATAAGACAAAACGAGCGTTTAAAGAGTAAATAATTTCGAGAATTGAAGGAGTAGCTATGACCGTTAAAGAGCTTTCGGAAATTAAAGGGTTTTCGGTTGTGGCGCTGCCCGACCCTGACCGGGAAATCGGCGGTGCTTACTGCTGTGACCTTTTGAGCTGGGTTATGGGCAGGGCAAAGGCTGATGATGCTTGGATTACCATTATGACTAATTCCAACATTATTGCAGTTGCCTCACTTGCCGATACCGCCTCGGTTATCCTTTGCGAGGGTGTCGAGTTGGACTCTGAGGTCAAGGCTTTGGCTGAAGCTAAGGGCGTCAACGTTTTGGGCACTGAAATGCCCATTTACGAAACTGCCGCCGCAATAAGCAATTTGATATGAGCCGCTACACCTACGATTTTCACATTCATTCCTGCCTTTCTCCCTGTGCCGATAACGATATGACCCCCTCGAACATTGCCGGAATGGCAACCTTGGCAGGTGTCAATATTATGGCATTGACCGACCATAACACCGTAAAAAACTGTCCGGCATTTTTCAAGGCCGCAAAGCAAAACGGAATTATCCCTATAGCCGGTATGGAATTGACCACCGCCGAGGATATTCACGTGGTTTGCCTCTTTGAAAAATTGGACGAGGCGTTACAGTTCGGTGAGGAAATAGAAAAGCATAGAATTCTTATTAAAAACCGTACCGATATTTTCGGTGATCAGCTGATTATGGATGAGCAGGACAATATAATAGGTACAGATGAGTATCTTTTGTCCAACGCTACCGATATTTCGATTGATGAGGCACCGATAATTGTCGGAAGGTTTAACGGCGTGTGCTATCCGGCACATATCGACCGCACCTCAAACGGTATTATTGCTACGTTGGGCGATTTTCCGCCGACTCCTGATTTCAATTTGGCTGAGATTTATGATGCCGAAAAAATTGAAGAATATCGGTATAAATACCCGATTTTAGGTGAAAAACGGCTGCTTGTCAGTTCGGATGCACATTACCTTTGGGATATAAGGGATGCCGAAAGCTATCTGGAAATAGATGATGAGCCGTATAGCAGTGATTTAGTAAGAAAAAACCTTTTCAAGCTTTTGAGAGGTGAAGAATGAAAGAACTATCTTTAAACATTCTCGATATTGCCGAAAATTCGGTAAGGGCAAATGCTACTTTAATTAAAATAGCAATAGCCGAAGACAGTGAGACCTTGAGGGTTACGGTAGCTGATGACGGTTGCGGTATGACACCGGAAATTTTGGAAAATGTCACCAATCCGTTTTGCACTACAAGAACTACCAGAAAGGTTGGTTTGGGAATCCCGTTGTTAAAGCTTCAGGCTGAGCAAACCGGCGGAAGTGTTACGATTGTATCCCGTCACGAGGGCACATTTCCCGATACACACGGCACCGAAACCGCAGCACTGTTTTATAAAAACCATATAGATATGACTCCGTTAGGAGATATCATAGCCACCGTGGTAACCCTTATTCAGTGTAATCCGCACCTCGATTTTCTGTTTACCCATATGACGGTAAACGGTGAGGTAAGACTAGATACCAGGGAATTAAGGGAGATTTTAGGTGACGTACCGCTTAACACTGTTGACGTTATAATGTGGATTAAGGAAAACTTAACCGAACAGTATGCGGAATTAAAACAATAAATTATTTCAGAAAGGAAACGATAATATGAAATCATTAGCAGAACTCGCAGCAATCAGAGACAAGATGAAAGACAAGGTCGTTATCCGTGAGGGTGTTCAGGGCATCCGTGTAGTTGTAGGTATGGCTACCTGCGGTATCGCAGCCGGTGCGCGTCCCGTTCTTAATACTTTTGTTGAAGAGATTGCTAAGGCAGAGCTTTCCGACAAGGTTACCGTTACTCAGACAGGTTGTATCGGCATTTGCCAGTATGAGCCGGTTGTCGAGATTATCGAGGACGGTAAGGATAAGGTTACCTATGTTAAGATGACCGCCGAAAAAGCAGCCGAGGTTGTTGAGAAGCATCTCAAGGGCGGCAAGGTCATCACCGATTATACTATTACAAAGGCTTAATGCCTGATACACTGATTTTGGAGGTAAAATTATGATTCGTGCACAAGTTCTTATTTGTGGCGGTACAGGATGTACCTCTTCGGGAAGCGTTGCAATTCAGAATGAGTTTGAAGCTCAGATTGCCGCTAACGGTCTTGCCGAGGAAGTAAAGATTGTACAGACCGGTTGTTTCGGTCTTTGCGCATTAGGTCCTGTCGTCATCGTTTATCCCGACGGTACTTTCTATAGCCGTGTTACCGCCGAGGATGTCAAGGAAATCGTTTCGGAGCATCTTCTCAAAGGTCGTCCGGTCGAGCGTTTGGTTTATAACGACACAGGCTCTGAGGAGACTGTTGAGAATGTTTCCTTGAACGACACAGCTTTCTATCGTTCACAGCACCGTGTTGCACTCCGTAACTGCGG
>CAJGBX010000012.1 GCA_904501685.1 Clostridiaceae bacterium | reverse complement strand
CCGCCATAATGCGTCATATATGGGCAAATTTTCCAATAAGGTTCAAAATGAGTTTCAGCAACACATAAAACCGCAGGAAAACGGAAACCATTGGAAAACCTACTGGGCTTATTTACACCGTTCAGACGGTGTAGGCTTAGTTGTTTCAAATGAAAATGATTCGTTTGAATTTTCAGCACTTCCCTATTCACCTATCGAACTCACAAATACCGCACATAATTTTGAACTGCCGCGCTCGGAAAAAACTGTACTTTCGGTTGACTATAAGCAAAGCGGTGTTGGTTCGAACTCCTGCGGACCGATGTTAGATAAAAAATATCGTTTTGACGATGAAGAATTTACATTCGATATCCGCTTTATCCCAACTGACCGTAACGCAGAATACCCTGTGGACATTTAAAAACAGAGAAAAAAACTGCTTGGCTGAAAAATTCAGCCAAGCAGTTTTTAATCTTTAAAAAATTCCTTCACTTTATCAAAAAAGCTCTTACGTACCTTATAGCAATTATCATCGGTAGACTCCTCAAACTTTCTGAGCATATCCTTTTGAGAATTGTTCAAATTTTTCGGCACCTCAACGATAATTTTAACATACTGGTCACCGCGACCCGAATAATTGAGCTTTTGGATACCCTTACCGCGTAATTTAAACTCATCACCCGGCTGGGTTCCCTCATGAATGGTGAATTTGACCTTACCATCCAAGGTCGGAACGGTAATTTCAGCACCCAATGCTGCCTGAGTGAACGAAATAGGTATTTCACAAAAAACGTCAAATCCGTCACGCTCAAAAATCGGATGCGGACGTACCGAAATATTAACATGCAGGTCACCTGAAGGACCGCCGTTCACACCGGTGTCACCGCCGCCGCGAAGGTTAATATACTGTCCGTCATCTACACCTGCAGGAATGTTGATTTCACGCTCGGTGGTTCTTCTTACTCTGCCCTTTCCTGCACAAACCTTACACGGGTGGTCAATACGCTTACCGGTACCACGGCAAGTATCACAAGCACGAGTAGTCTGCATTGAGCCGAACGGAGTACGCTGAGTAACATATATTTGACCGGTACCGTGACAGGACGGACATGTTTCAGCAGTATGACCCTTTTCACATCCTGAGCCACCACATTCTGCGCAATTTTCAATACGGGTAACCTTGATTTTTTTATTGCAGCCCTTAGCTGCCTCTTCGAAGGTAAGTACAACCGAAGTAGAAGTATCGGCACCCTTTCTTGGTGCGTTGGGATTTGCTCTTCTTCCGCCGCCAAAGCCACCGCCGAAGAACTGACCGAATATGTCACCTAAATCGCCGAAATCGCCAAAGCCGCCGCCATAGCTACCGCCGCCGGCACCAAAATTCGGGTCAACACCCGCGTGGCCGAATTGGTCATAACGAGCCTTTTTATCAGAATTAGAAAGCACCTCATATGCTTCATTAACTTCCTTAAAGCTCTTTTCAGCTTCAGAATCACCCGGATGTAGGTCAGGGTGATACTTTTTAGCCATTTTTCGGTAAGCCTTCTTGATTTCGTCATCACTTGCGCTCTTGTCTACTCCAAGCACTTCATAGTAATCTCTTTTTTCTGCCAAGTGCTAACAACTCCTATAAAAAATTCACTTTTGCGGACATCCCGATTAAAGAATGTCCGCAAGCTAAAATTAAAATTATTTCTTAGTATCGTCTACGTCAGTGAAATCAGCATCGTAAACATTATTCGGGTCACCGTTGGTATTAGGTGCGCCCTGCTGACCTGCGGCTGCCTGAGCCTCCTGAGCTGCCTTGTAAACCTTTTCTGAAACAGCGTAAACCTTCTTTTGCAAGTCCTCCTGCTTAACCTTAATAGCCTCTATATCTGTACCCTTAAGTGCTTCCTTTAAAGCATCAGCAGCACCCTTAATATCGGTCTTTTCTTCCTCAGTCAGCTTATCACCAAGGTCGTTAACTGTTTTTTCTGCAGTATAAACAAGCTGGTCGGCATTATTTCTGAGGTCAGCCTCTTCACGACGCTTTTTATCCTCTGCAGCATACTGCTCGGCTTCCTTAACAGCCTTATCAATATCCTCCTTGGACATATTAGTGCCCGAGGTAATAGTAATAGACTGCTCCTTACCGGTGCCCAAATCCTTAGCCGATACATTTACAATACCGTTGGCATCAATATCAAAGGAAACCTCAATCTGCGGAACGCCTCTCGGTGCTGCGGCAATACCGTCAAGCTTAAATACACCAAGAGATTTATTGTCACGAGCAAACTCACGCTCACCCTGTAAAACGTGAACCTCAACCGAGGTCTGACCGTCTGCAGCAGTAGAGAAAATCTGACTCTTATTGGTAGGAATGGTGGTATTACGTTCGATAACCTTAGTGCATACACCGCCCATAGTTTCAATACCTAAGGACAACGGAGTAACGTCAAGCAAAAGCAAGCCCTTAACATCACCGCCTAAAACACCGCCCTGAAGTGCGGCACCCAAGGCTACACATTCATCGGGGTTAATGCCCTTAAACGGGTCACGTCCGATAAATTTCTTAACAGCCTCCTGAACGGCAGGAATACGGCTCGAGCCGCCAACCATCAAAACCTTATTAATATCGTTGGTGGAAAGGCCTGAGTCAGATAATGCCTGACGTACAGGACCCATAGTAGCCTCAACCAAATCAGCAGTAAGCTCGTTAAACTTAGCACGGGTCAATGAGCCCTCGTAATGTTTAGGACCGGTAGCATCAACGGTAATAAACGGCAGGTTGATATCTGCAGTAGTCATACCCGAAAGGTCAATTTTTGCCTTTTCGGCGGCTTCCTTAATTCTCTGCATAGCCATTTTATCGCCCGATACATCTATACCGTTTTGAGCCTTAAAGTCGGAAACAATCCAATCCATAACTCGCTTGTCAAAGTCATCGCCGCCAAGCTTATTGTTACCTGCAGTAGCCAGAACCTCCTGAACACCGTCACCCATTTCGATAATAGAAACGTCAAAGGTACCGCCGCCAAGATCATAAACCATAACCTTTTGGTCATCTTCCTTATCAATACTATATGCCAAGGCTGCAGCAGTAGGCTCATTGATAATACGCTTTACATCAAGACCTGCAATCTTACCTGCATCCTTAGTAGCCTGACGCTGAGCATCAGTAAAGTAAGCAGGAACAGTGATAACAGCCTCAGTAACAGGTGCACCGATATAAGCCTCTGCATCATTCTTCAGCTTTTGAAGAATAATTGCCGAAATTTCCTGCGGTGTATAAGCCTTACCGTCAATATCTACAGTATAAGAAGCACCCATTTCACGCTTAATAGACATAACAGTGCGGTCGGGGTTTGTAATAGCCTGACGCTTTGCAACCTGACCTACCATTCTTTCGCCGGTCTTTGAAAAAGCAACGACCGAAGGAGTTGTTCTTCCGCCTTCAGCGTTAGGAATAACGACTGCCTCGCCGCCTTCCATAACAGCAACACAAGAGTTAGTTGTACCTAAGTCGATACCGATAATTTTTCCCATAATAAAAACCTCCAAATTACTTGAACAAGTAAAATAAATATTAATTAATTATATGTCAAAGGCAAAGCCTTTAAACTTTTGTTTATTAGTTTGCAACCGCAACCGTAGCAGGACGGATAACAGTGTCACCAAACTTATATCCCTTTTGCAAAACATTGCAAACGGTGCTATCACCAAAGTTATCATCCTCAATATGCATTACAGCCTCGTGCAAATTCGGGTCAAAAGCATCGCCAACAGCACCGATTTCAATTAAACCCAAATCCTTAACTACATCACCGAGCATTTTAACTATCATTTCAATGCCTTTTGCATAATCAGCACTTTCCTTATCTGCTGCTAAGGCACGGTCAACGTTATCGAAAATCGGAAGCAGTTTTTTTAATAGATTTGCCGAAGTAAATTCGGCAGCAGCCAAACGTTCCTTTTCGGTACGGCGTTTAAAGTTATCAAACTCTGCCGCAGTTCTTAACACCAAATCCTTTTGCGCTGCCAACTCTGCCTGCACCTTTTCAAGCTCAGCAAAATCTACCTTTTTAGATGTTTTCTTGGTAGTCTTTGCTTTTGCTTCAACATCTTTTTCAGCAGCTTCAACCTTCTTTTCCTCTGCCAAAAAAATCATTCCTTTCTTATATATCGTTATCTAAATCCCGCATTGCCTGAGTCATAACCCGACCTAAACGCTCAGCGAAATAATTAACCGTTGGAATCAATTGCTCATAAGCCATTCTTACAGGACCTATTACCGCAATTCTACCAATATCCTCATTACCTAATCGGTATTTAGCCACAATCATACTCGACGGCTGGAATTCAGGCACATCGGTACGGTCACCGAATATAACCTCAATATCATCATTAGTATCAGCGAGCAATGAAAACAATGTATCCTGCTTAGTTAAAAGTCCCAAAAGTGCCCTTGCATCAGCTTCATTAGAATAGCACTTCATTAAGTTTGACTCGCCCTTAACCCTAACCGCCTTTGACTGAATTTCCTCAACCATTTCAAAAACGCTTGAAAGCAACGGCATTAAAAAAAGTGACAAATCACCGGTTTGTGAAACCAATGCCTGCAAAAATTGATTGGAAAACTTAACCAACTCAGTACCTACAATATATACTGTAGAAAGCTTATCAAAATAAGACAAAACATTTGGTGCCAGATTAAAAGCACTTCGACAGATTCTGCTTCTTGCCTGACCGTCAGAGGTAATAAGCAAAAGCAACACAGTTCTTCTGCCCATCGGCAAAACATCAATGCGTTTAACGTAAGTTTCCTCTTTTGTAACAGTAGACATCAAAGTAGGATACCCTGTTAGGTTTGAAAGCATTTGACCGGCTACTGAGGCCAAATTTTCAGGGTCTTTCGCGGCATCATTAAGCATTTTATCAATTATTAACTGCAAATCATTAGGTATTTCCCTACGATTCATAAGCCTTTCAAAATAAAAGCTATAGCCGTTACTGGTAGGCTGACGCCCGGCTGAGGTATGCGGTTGTGAAAGAAACCCCAACTCACAAAGCTCACTCATCTCATTACGAAGTGTAGCAGGTGAAACATTCAAACCGGTTAATTCAAGCAGGTACTTAGAGCCGACCGGCTCACCTGTCTTAATATAAGACTTTATCAAGGCGCTCAAGATAATTCGTTTACGCTCGCTTAAATCCACCGTGTTCACCCCTTCGTCTTCGTTTTAGCACTCAGAACTCTCGAGTGCTAACAAGTATATATTACCATATTTTTTTTGTTTGTCAATAGTTTTTTCTTAAAATTTATAAAATTTGTTTGACCTTTCCTGACCTTTGGTGCAAAAATAAGGAGTGGTCACCCACTCCCCTTATTTTTATTTATAACTTTCAATTTTCTTTATCAAGCCTCTGCCAATATCGTGAAGATACCTACAGGCAGCATCGACAGTATCCACGTTAACATTCTTAAAGAAACAATCAGCCTCGAATGTGAAATCACCTTGGTAATCAATCTCAGCTAAAGCTTTGCAAACCTCATCCCAGTCTATCACACTAACAAACGGTGAACACGGCTCAACATGGTTATCCTCCCGACCGTTATTATCGTGTACATGTAAGGCTAACAGACGTTTGTGGCCTAAACTCCTAATCATTTCTTCAGGTTTTTGACCGACCAAAACACAGTGGCCAAGGTCTAAGCAAGCCGTCATATATTCACTATCAATCATATCAACATATTCACAGAATTCAGGTGCTCTAGAGCAGGTACTATCAATTATTATTTTATTGTATGTATTATACCGCCACATATTTTCGGTTGCCATTTTTACATTATACTTCTCACAATAAGGCAATAGCCTCTTGTAAAATTCAAGGTTCATTTCCTTCAAAATTTCAGCATTATTACCCTCTACATAATATAAATGCTGATTCGGATGAACAACTATATTTTTAGCACCGATAATTCCGGCGATTTCAATACCTCTGACTACCTTTTTAAAAGCGATTTCATTTTTTTCATCATCCGCAAACGAGGTCGGGAAATATGCATGTGCCTGATTTAAAAAAACACCGTTTTCCTTAGCTATCTTCAATAAACCTTCGGCATGTTCACGGTAATTGTCCGAGTTAAATTCATTATCAGCTTCACGCATTCTGCAAAGAGAAAGGTCTACAGCATCAAAGCCTGCCTTCGCGATTATCTCAATCGACTTTTCATATCCGAATTTTGCATCTAAAACACTTGTAGTTGTTGAAAGTATCATTTATATCACCCTTTAGACTAAATTATATGGGTAATTATATCATCTTTTAATATCGAATACAAGTATTAAACAAATTTTAAAAAACTTATTAATTTTTTTAACAAAGTTCTTGTTAAAACATTGACAAATGACTGATTTTGTAGGATAATACTACTATATGTTTTTAGGAGATGAAACTAATGGGACTTACTATTGCACAAAAAATCATTAAGGCTCACTTGGTTGACGGTGAAATGACTGTCGGCACTGATGTCGGTTTAAAAATCGACCAGACCTTAACACAGGATGCCACCGGCACAATGGCCTATTTGGAATTTGAGGCTATGGGTGTTGACCGAGTAAAGACTGAACGTTCGGTTGCCTACATAGACCACAACACCTTACAGACCGGCTTTGAAAATGCCGATGACCACCGTTTTATACAGTCGATTGCTAAAAAGCATGGTATTTACTATTCCCGCCCGGGTAACGGTATTTGCCATCAGGTACACCTTGAACGCTTCGGCAAGCCGGGTAAGACTCTTATCGGTTCTGACTCGCATACACCCACCGGCGGCGGTATAGGTATGCTTGCAATCGGTGCCGGCGGTATGGATGTTGCCGTTGCTATGGGCGGCGGTGCTTACTATATTCCGATGCCTAAGATGATTAGAGTTAACCTTACCGGCAAGCTTTCTCCCTTTGTTTCAGCAAAGGATGTTATATTAGAGGTTTTACGTATCTTAACCGTCAAGGGCGGCGTTGGTTATATTGTTGAATATGCCGGCGAGGGCGTCAAAACTCTCTCTGTACCCGAACGTGCAACCATCACTAATATGGGTGCCGAATTAGGTGCTACTACATCCATCTTCCCCTCTGACGAGATTACAAAGGCATTCTTAAAGGCTCAAAACCGAGAGGAAGACTATGTCGAACTGTCAAGTGATGCCGATGCAGTATATGACAAGGAAATTGAAATTAATCTTTCGGAATTGGCACCTATGGCAGCTATGCCTCATATGCCGGATAATGTTAAATCTATCACTGAAATCGGCAAAATGAAGGTTGACCAAGTGCTTATTGGCAGCTGTACCAACTCTTCACTTTATGATATGCTAAAGGTTGCCGCTATTTTAGACGGCAAAACTGTTGACCCAACAGTATCTGTAGGTATTGCTCCCGGTTCTAAGCAGGTATTCAATATGCTTGCCGAGTGTGGTGCGTTGTCTAAGATGATTGCCGCCGGCGCACGTATTTTGGAATGTGCCTGCGGTCCTTGTATCGGTATGGGTCAGTCACCTAATTCCAAGGGTATTTCATTGCGTACCTTTAACCGTAATTTTGAGGGTCGCTCGGGTACCGCAGATGCCGGTGTTTATTTGGTTAGTCCGGAAACTGCAGCTGCTGCAGCATTAACCGGTTACTTAACCGACCCAAGAACACTTGATACCGATTTAAGCGGTATTACTTTACCTGAAAAGTTCCTTATTAATGACAATATGGTTGACGCTCCGGCCTCTGTTGAGGAAGCTTCAAATGTTGAAATATTACGAGGACCAAACATTAAGCCATTCCCGAAAACCGAGCCGCTTGGTGACACAATTGAGGCTAACGCAGTATTGAAGGTTGGCGATAATATCACTACCGACCACATTATGCCTGCAGGTGCCAAAATTCTTCCCTACCGTTCTAATATTCCGTATCTTGCCAACTTCTGCTTCACCCGTTGTGATGAACAGTTCCCCGAGAACTGCAAAAAGTACGGCAAGGGTATTATTATCGGCGGTGAAAACTACGGCCAAGGCTCTTCTCGTGAGCATGCCGCATTAGTTCCTTTATATTTGGGAATTAAGGCAGTTGTTACGAAGTCGTTTGCACGTATTCACGCCGCAAACCTTATTAACGCCGGTATTTTACCGTTAACCTTTAAAAATCCTGCCGATTACGACAAGATTTCACAGTTTGACGAGCTTGAATTACCTAATATCAGAGCCTCTATTACCAACGGTGCAGAATCAGTCTTACTCAAAAACAAAACCACAGGCGAGACTTATGATGTTGTACCTATGCTTTCAGGCAGGTCAAGAGATATTATCTTAGCCGGCGGTTTGTTAGGCTATACTAAGGAAAGTTCTAAATAATCATTACATATAAAGGAGTTACTACAATGGATATGACTAAAATCAACGAGTCGGTTGCAGCATTTGAAAAGCTTCTCATTGCACAGGCTGAACGTGCTGAAAGAATCAAGCAGGAAAAGGAATTTGTCGATTATGACGCACTTGATAAGCTTATTATCGGTGTTTGCGGCGGTGACGGTATCGGACCCGTTATCACTCACGAGGCAGAGAGAGTACTTCGTTTCCTCTTGGCTGACGATGTTAACGCCGGTAAGATTGTTTTTAATGAGATTGACGGTCTTACTATTGAAAACCGTGCTGCAGTCGGAAAAGCTATCCCCGACGACGTTTTGGCTGAATTAAAGAAGTGCCACGTTATTCTTAAAGGCCCCACAACCACACCGAGAGCCGGTGACCCGTGGCCCAATATTGAGAGTGCTAACGTTGCTATGCGTAAGGAACTTGATTTATTTGCCAACCTGCGTCCTGTTCGTGTTCCTGAGCAGGGTATTGATTGGACCTTCTTCCGTGAGAATACCGAGGGTGGATATGCTGTTGGTTCTCAGGGCTTGCACGTAACCGATGATTTAGCAGTTGACTTTGTTGTTGCTACCTCTGAAGGCTGCGAAAGAATTGCACGTCTTGCATATGAGTATGCAAGAAAGAATAAAAAGGAACGTGTTTCAATTATCACCAAGGCAAACGTTATTAAAACCACCGACGGTAAGTTCCTTAAAATTTGTCAGAAGGTCGGCGAGGAATACCCCGAAATCACCACAGATGACTGGTACATTGATATTACAACCGCAAAGCTTATTGACGAAAAACGCCGCAGAGATTTCAAGGTATTTGTTCTTCCGAACCTTTACGGTGACATTATCACTGATGAGGCTGCTGAATTCCAAGGCGGTGTTGGTACTGCAGGTAGTGCTAACATCGGTAAAAAGTACGCTATGTTTGAGGCTATTCACGGCTCAGCTCCGAGAATGGTAACCGAGGGTCGTGACAAGTTTGCAGACCCCTGTTCTATGCTTCGTGCCGCAGTAATGCTGCTTTCACACATTGGTAAACAAAAGGAAGCAGACCTACTTGAGCAGGCACTTGACATTTGTATGTATACCGAAAAGAAGCTTACTGTTACCGGTCGTGATACCGGTTGCACCTGCACTGAGTTTGGTGACTACGTCATGGAAACTGTTAAAGCTCTTGCAAAATGATTAACATTTAATTTTAAAGGAGGCTTTTAATATGAATAATAAAAGCCGCAATGTTTCTACATCGGTAATCAAGCGCTTACCTAGATATCATAGATTTTTAGGTGACTTGATTTCAAAAGGAATGACTAGGATTTCATCTAAAGAGCTGTCTATTCGTATGGGATTGACAGCAAGTCAGATAAGGCAGGATTTAAACTGCTTCGGTGAATTTGGTCAGCAAGGCTACGGCTATAACATTGAGCAGTTGCATCATGAAATCAGCCTTATTTTAGGGTTAAATACCGCAAAGAAATCAATTCTTATCGGCGCCGGTCATATGGGTAAAGCACTGACAATGCATTTTGATTTAGAATCAAAAGGTTTTCAATTGATTGGCATTTTCGATAAAAAGCCCTCTCTTGTCGGTCAAACCGTTCAAGGATTACCCATTCACAGTATGGAAAGACTTGACGAGTTTTGCAAAGAAAACAAGCCCGATATGGCTATACTTTGTGTACCCAGAGATTCTGCAAAGGATATTGTTGAGCAGCTTGTCAAACTTAATATTAAAGGCTTTTGGAATTTTACACACTATGATATTTCGGTGGAATTTCCCGGAGTTTGTGTAGAAAACGTTCATTTAAGTGACAGTCTAATGACCTTAAGGTACAATCTTGACAACTTTAATCATAAGTCTTAATTCAAATAACTCGACAGATTATTTCTGCCGAGTTATTTTTTATTGTGTTACGGTTATAATAAATAAAAATCTTAAGGTGAATTTATGATTTCAACCGTAATACGTACCCTTATAATGTACTTTATAATTATTACCGCCATACGTTTAATGGGTAAGCGCCAAATCGGCGACCTGCAACCTTCGGAACTGGTAATTACAATACTTTTGTCCGAAATAGCCGCAATACCTATAGACGATACAGAAACACCGATTATTTACGGTATTTTAGCAGTAGTAACCTTGGTAATATTGGAAATTCTGACATCATTTATCGCTATGAAATCGTTAAACTTCAGAAGGTTGGTTTACGGCAGGTCAGCTGTTATTATAGAAAACGGTATTATAGACCAAAAAATACTAAACAAACTTCGCATTACCGTCCCCGATTTAATGGAGGTTTTGCGAAATCAGGAGGTATTTGATATCAATGAAATTGCATTTGCAATTTTAGAAACCAACGGTCAAATGAGTGTCCTGCTAAAGCCTCAATTTCAAACAGCCTCTGTTTTGGATATTAACGGGCAAAGTCAACCAACCACAATGCCCTGCTTGATTGTCAGTGACGGCAAGCTCTTAACTAAGGCAATGGAAAAATATAATATATCCAAAAAGAAAATTGAAAACAAAGTCAAGCAGGAAAATCTCAGGCTTAAGGATATATTTTTAATGACAATTGACCAAAACGGTGAATTTACAATTGTAAAAAAAAACAAGGATAACCGCTGAATTCAGCGGTTATCCTTATTATATGTATTTTACGATGCTAGCTTAAGCCTCAGCCTCAGCTTATCGCTAATCATTGCAATAAATTCTGAGTTTGTCGGCTTTCCCCGACAGGTTTGAACTGTATAACCGAAATATAAATTTAAAACCTCTACATCTCCCCTGTCCCAAGCAACCTCGATGCCGTGGCGAATTGCTCTTTCAACACGTGATGAAGTAGTACCGTTTTTCTTGGCTACTGCGGGATAAAGCACTTTTGTTACCGAATTAATACACTCTGGGTCCTTAACCGACATCAAAATCGCATCTCTTAAATATTTATATCCTTTAATATGTGCCGGAACTCCAATTTGATGTATAATTTCAGTAATCATCATTTCAAGGTCTATGTCGGATAACGGAGTATTGGTATTGACAAAATTATCCCGCCTATTTGAAATTCCACACATTTGTAAAATTCTTTCAGCTAAAACGGTAAAATCAATCGGCTTAATGAAGAAATATGCCGCACCTGCTGATAACGCCTCCGATTCCAATCTTGCACTGCCAAAGCCGGACATTACAAAATATAAGGGATTGTTTGTTAAATTGTCTGAAAAAAGTTTTTTCATAACACCAACCGCATCAATACTCGGCAGAAATATATCTGATAAAATGACGTCCGGTCTTATTCTCTCGGCACATTCAAGTAAAATTCTTCCGTCCTTTTGACACAAAACCGGCTCCATACCATATGATTTAATCACTTCTTGACATTTTTGTCCGAATTCCGTGCTGTCATCTGCAATAAGTACAATTAGTTTCTTTTCCATTACTTTTCCTCCTGAATTCTATTGGATATGCCATATTTTACCATATCATTTCTCGATATGCAATAGGGAATTTGGGGGAATTTAGCACATTTATGTCGAATTTGTGATATATTTTCACCAATTGCAAAATGCGTCAAATAATTTTATAATATTATTCGCTTATTCGTCAAAAAAATATATATAATTAGAAAAAATGTTGATTTTAAAGCTAACAAACATTATAATATTAATAATTTTAAAATTTCAGGTGATAATTTTGAGCTGCAGAATTTATTTTATAAGACATGGAGAAAGTCTTGGAAACAAAAACGAAGTCTTTTTAGGTCATACGGACATTGACCTTTCCCCGCTGGGCTACGCGCAAGCTAAAGAAACTGCAAGTTATTTAAATAATATACATATAGATAAAGTATATTCAAGTGACCTATCCCGTGCATACAATACCTGTAACGAATATTTAAAGCTTTCAGGTAAAAAAGCTCAAAAGAAAAAAGAACTTCGTGAGATATTTGCAGGTGAATGGGAAAATAAAAAGTATTCTGTATTAAAAACCGAGTACAAGGAAAGCTACGAAACCTGGCTTACTGATATCGGTAATGCACATCCGGAAAACGGCGAAAGCTTAGATGAGGTTCAAAGAAGAGTTGTTGACTGTGTTTCCGATATAGCAAGGTCAAATGACGGTAAAGCTGTGGCCATTTTCACTCACGCCTGTGCATTACGCACATTTATTACTTATGCAAATCACCTACCCTTAAGTGAAATGAAAAACATAAAATGGGCAACTAACGCCTCGGTTACTGTTGTTGATTATATTGACGGTGATTTTAACGTTATTGAATATAGTAACGATTTATTTTTAGGTGAATTAAAGTCATCACGTCCCAAAAATGTATAAGGAGATTACATATGAACTTATTTGAAATTATAGCACTCGGTATTGGACTTTCTATGGACGCGTTCGCAGTATCTATCTGCAAGGGTCTTGCTATGAACAAAACCGGATTAAAGCAATGCTCTATAGTTGGTAGTTGGTTCGGCTTTTTTCAGGCTTTAATGCCGTTCATTGGCTTTAATCTTGTTATGTTTTTCAGTGATTTTATTGAAAAATTCGACCACTGGGTTTCATTTATTCTTTTATTTATTATCGGCGCAAATATGATTAAAGAAGCGTTATCTAAAGATGATGAAAACTGTACCGGTGGCTCACTTGCTTTTAGAGTTATGCTTACTATGGCTATCGCAACAAGCATTGATGCACTTGCAGCCGGTGTTGCCTTAGTTGGACGTGTAGACAGTATTAAAATTTATTTAGTTGTCGGTGTTATTGGTGTGACAACGTTTTTACTGTCCGGCTTAGGTGTTAAAATCGGCAGTATATTCGGTGCAAAGTATAAATCAAAAGCCGAATTTACCGGAGGTGCTATCCTAATTGTTTTAGGATTAAACTTCCTGCTTGATGGATTAGGTATCAATTTATTTTAATAACTACAAACAAAAAAGACTGTCAGCTGACAGTCTTTTTTTGTTATAAGGTTTATTAAATTACTTTTTAATTCTTGCAACACCGGATTTGATAGCAGCCTCGGCAACTGCTTTAGCTACCGTCTTACCGATACGCTCATCAAATGCAAACGGCATTATATAGTCTTCCTTTAATTCCTCATCAGAAACGAGCGATGCAATAGCCAACGATGCTGCCATCTGCATATCCTCGTTAATATCGGAAGCACGTACATCCAATGCACCTCGGAAAATACCCGGGAAGGCCATAACGTTGTTAATCTGATTCGGGAAGTCACTTCTTCCGGTACCAACTACCTTTGCACCGGCCTTTTTGGCTAAATCAGGCATAATTTCGGGAACAGGATTGGCCATCGGGAAGCAAATCGGGTCCTTTGCCATAGACTTAATCATTTCCTCAGTAACAATGTTCGGAGCCGAAACACCGATAAATACATCAGCACCTGCTAAAGCATCAGCTAACGTACCCATCTTTTTCTCACGGTTTGTAAGCTTACTCATTTCCTCGTGAGCAGGATTAAGACCTTCCATACCCTCGCAAATGATACCGAAGCGGTCAACCATAGTCAGATTCTTAACACCTAATTTCAAAAGATGCTTACCAATGGCAATACCGGCCGAGCCTGCACCGTTAATAACGCACTTGATTTCACCTATTTCCTTCTTGGTCAAACGAAGTGCATTCAGCAATGCGGCACCGACAACTACTGCAGTACCGTGCTGGTCATCGTGGAAAACAGGGATATCACATATTTCCTTTAACCTCTTTTCAATTTCAAAGCAACGCGGTGCCGAAATATCCTCAAGGTTAATTCCGCCAAAGCCACCTGAAATAAGATAGACTGTGCGAACTATCTCCTCTACATCCTTTGAACGAACACAAATCGGAAATGCGTCAACGTCAGCAAATTCCTTAAACAGTACACACTTGCCCTCCATAACCGGCATACCAGCCTCGGGACCGATATCACCAAGTCCTAATACTGCAGTACCGTCAGTAATAACTGCGACAGTGTTCCAACGGCGAGTCAATTCAAAGGATTTATCATAATCGTTATGAATAACCATACACGGCTCGGCAACACCGGGTGTGTATGCTACGGAAAGCTGTTCTTTATTAGTAACGGGAGTACGTGACTTAATTTCCAGCTTGCCTGCCCATTCATAATGCTTTTGTAAAGCTAATTCCTTAATATCCATTTATACTCCTCCTTATTTATATGACGAGCTGGCGTTTACTTCATCAAAGTTAACATCGCCTAAATACTTGACAGGGTCAAGACCTACATATTTACACATATCGAACATTTCGGCAACTGTGTTAATATTAACATCAATACCGTTCTCCAAACGGTCAGCCTTAGCAAAGATTTCCTTCTCACCATGGGTATAAATACGCTCCTGACCTTCAGACTTCGGACTCTCACGAAGCTCTTTTAAGAAGGTTGATAAATGCTCCTTAATATCGTTGGCATTTCCAAAAATATTGGGATCCATAGCCAAGAATCCATGACAAGTGCCGCCCTTGCCGCCAATATGGGTATGGTTAGAGGTAAGACCCATAGAGAATATCGAGCAGAACAGCTCACAAAGCATTCCGTAGCCATAACCCTTATGACTGCCTAGCTGCTCAGTCTCACCGCCTAAAGGCATAATTCCTCCGCCGTTTTTAGCAACAATGTTTGCCAAAACATCCTTAGCATCGGTACTTCCCTTTCCATTTGCACCCAAGGCCCAACCCTCAGGCAACGGTTTACCAAGCTTATTGTAAATCTCAAGCTTGCCGCGAGTTACAACGGTAGTAGATGCATCAAAGAAGAAATCATACGGTTCAGCAGGCATTGCAACAGCAATCGGGTTACTTCCGAGCATTGCAAGACGTCCAAAGGTCGGTACCATAATAGCCTCACTGTTAGTAAATGCCATTCCGAAAAGACCTGCATCGCAAGCCATTTTTGCGTAATATCCGGCAATACCGAAGTGATTAGAATTTCTGACTGTTACTACAGCAATACCTGACTTTTTAGCCTTTTCAATAGCCAAATTCATAGCCTTATGGGAAATCAACTGACCCATACCGTCATTACCCTCGATAACTGCTGAAACGGGAGTTTCAAACACAACCTCAGGCTTGGCCTCAACCTTAATCAAGCCCTTTTCGATACCCTTATGGTAACGGGCAAGACGCTGCATACCGTGAGATTCAATCCCGTAAAGATCGGACAAAAGCAGAACATCGGTGATGATTTCACTTTCAGCCTTTGTAAAGCCGAACTTTTCGAAGCAATCCTCACAAAAAGTCTTCAACTGCGGATAGGTATATCTGATATAAGAGGTCATAATAAACATCTCCTTCATTTTATTGAATACATTATACTATATAATTCAATATTTTTCCATATAAAAATGTAAATTTTTTAATTTATTTATGCTATTTTTCAACAATTCAATACTTGTAAATTATGATCGACAATGGTATAATAATTTATTAAAAAATATTTTCTTTAAAAGAGGTATAACAAATGACTAAAATTGATATTTTTTCAGGTTTTTTGGGTGCGGGAAAAACTACGCTTATCAAAAAGCTTATTAACGAAGCCTATAAGGGTGAAAAAATAGTTTTAATTGAAAACGAATTCGGCGAAATCGGCATTGACGGCGGCTTTTTAAAGGATGCCGGCATTGAAATTACCGAAATGAACTCAGGCTGTATTTGTTGCAGCTTGGTTGGTGATTTCGGCGAAGCATTAAAAAAGGTTTTAGCTGAGTATTCCCCTGACCGTATTTTAATTGAGCCTTCCGGTGTCGGCAAGCTAAGTGATGTTATCCGTGCCGTTCAAAATATTGGCTCTGAGGATATTTTGCTGAATGGCTTCACTACTGTTGTTGACGCCAATAAATGCAAAATATATATGAAAAACTTCGGTGAGTTTTTTAATGACCAAATTGAACACGCAAGCTCGATTATTTTAAGCCATACAGATAATATTACTGATGAAAAGCTTTCTAAATCGGTTGAACTTTTACGTGAGCACAACAGTGATGCTACAATCATCACAACTCCTTGGAGTGACATTACCGGTACCGCAATATTAGAGGCTATGGAACAAAAGAACACTCTGTCCATAGAGCTTGAAAAGCTGGCCCACGAAACTGAACATCACCATCATCACCATCACGATGAATTGTGTGAATGTGAGCACGAACACCATCATGACCATCATTTTGACGAAAACGGAGAATGCTCCTGCGGTCATCACCACGAGCACGAGCATCACCACGAGCACGAGCATCACCACGAGCACGAGCATCACCACGAGCACGAGCATCACCACGAGCACGAGCATCACCACGAACACGGTGAACACTGCTCCTGCGGTTGTGAACACGACCATCATCACCACCATGCCGATGATGTGTTTACTTCATTCGGTAAAGAAACTACCAATAAATACACTATTGATGAAATCACTAATTCATTATCCTCACTCGAGGATGATAAAACCTACGGTATGATTTTAAGAGCCAAGGGTATCGTTATGGGAGCTGACGGTAAATGGATTCATTTTGACTATGTTCCCGGTGAGCCTGATGTGAGATACGGCTCGGCTGAAATTATCGGACGACTCTGTGTCATAGGTGCTGATATCAAGGAAGACAAAATTGCTGAACTTTTTAGAGTATAATTTATTTAGAGGTAATTAAAATGGATATTCCCGTATACCTTTTTACCGGCTTTTTAGAGTCTGGAAAAACTAAATTTATTCAAGAAACCCTAGAGGACGAGCGCTTTAACGCAGGCGAAAAAACCTTGCTGATTGTCTGTGAAGATGGCGAAGAAGAATATGATTCTTCTAAATTTTCGGGTAAAAACGTGTTTATTCGCACAGTTGACAATGCCGATGATTTGACCGATGAGCTTTTAAGCGGTTGGCTGAAGGAAACTCGTTCAGAGCGAGTTGTAATTGAGTACAACGGTATGTGGACATTAGATAAGCTATACGATAATATGCCTGAAAAATGGTCGGTTTATCAGGAAATGTTCTTTGCTGACAGTACGACATTTGAAAACTACAATTTGAATATGCGTTCACTTGTTGTTGACAAGCTAAAATCGGCTGAGTTAGTAATATTTAACCGTTGTACCGACCAAACCGATAAAATGCCGTTGCACAAAATTGCCCGCGGCGTTTCCAATCGCAGTGCTATTGTTTACGAATACACCGACGGTAGCACTGAGCAGGATA
This sequence comes from Clostridiaceae bacterium, assembly GCA_904501685.1. Lineage (GTDB taxonomy): Bacteria > Bacillota > Clostridia > Oscillospirales > Acutalibacteraceae > UMGS172. The sequence goes on along the minus strand of CAJGBX010000012.1, from coordinate 3,516 downwards.
CTATCGAAGATCCGCTGCCCTATGATATTGAAGCACCGGTTATAATTATTAACGATAACGATTACGGTGTTTTTTACAGGGATTTAAACGAAGATATGAAAAAATACCACGGAAAAACAGTTAAGTTTAAAGCAATCATTGCCCGGGAAAAACGAATGCCGGACAACTGCTTTATTGCAGGACGTCACATTATGACCTGTTGTGCAGACGACATACAGTACGGTGGAATTATTGCTGAAACTAAATCAAAGTGCACTCAACTTAACACTGGAGATTGGCTATATGTTACAGCTACCGTATCAATTGAAAAGCACAAGGCATATCGCGGTGTCGGTCCTGTTTTAAGAATTACCGAATACACAATGACCTCAGCACCCGAAAATCAGGTCGTTACATTTTAACATATCAACAAAACCGTCCTGCAGCATTACACTGCAAGACGGTTTTTATAATTGATATTATATTAGTACTCAGCGTTGCCTACCGTTCTCGGATAAGGGATAACATCGCGAATATTTGAAACACCGGTAAGATACATAACAATACGCTCAAAGCCTAAGCCGAATCCGGCATGACGGGTGCCGCCGTAACGGCGAAGGTTAACATACCACCAATAATCCTCTTCTTTCAAACCGCATTCCTTCATTCTATTTAGTAAAACATCCAAGCGTTCCTCACGCTGACTGCCTCCGATAATCTCACCAACTCCGGGAACAAGCAAATCCATAGCAGCAACTGTTTTACCGTCATCATTAAGTCTCATATAGAATGACTTAATTTCCTTTGGATAATCAATAACAAACACAGGTTTTTTAAAAATCTTTTCGGTAAGGTATCTTTCGTGCTCGGTTTGAAGGTCACTTCCCCATTCAATTTTGTACTTAAACTCCTCACCCGACTGTTTTAAAAGCTCAACAGCCTCACTATAGGTTACCTTTTGATAATCTGATTTTACCAAGGTATTCAGACGTTCAAGTAAGGATTTATCAATAAAATTATTGAAGAACTCAAGCTCCTGAGGACATTTTAAAAGCACGTGATTTATGATATACTTTATCATATCCCATGCAAGCTCCATATCATCCTCTAAATCAGCAAATGCCATTTCAGGTTCAATCATCCAAAACTCGGCAGCGTGACGTGCAGTGTTGGAGTTTTCAGCTCTGAAAGTCGGACCGAAGGTGTAGATATTACCGAAAGCCAACGCATATGTTTCGCCCTCAAGCTGACCTGAAACCGTCAGATTAGCGGCTTTGCCGAAAAAATCCTCCGACCAATCGATACTTCCGTCCTCTAAACGAGGCGGGTCATTTACATCAAGCGTAGTTACCCTGAACATTTCCCCTGCGCCCTCACAATCAGAAGCGGTAATAAGCGGAGTATGAACATATACAAAATTACGGCTATTAAAAAACTCATGAATAGCAAAAGCAATTTCACTTCTTACCCTAAAAACTGCTGAGAAAAGATTAGTACGAGGTCTTAAGTAAGCCTGTTCTCTTAAATATTCAACGGTATGACGCTTTTTCTGTAAAGGATAATCAGGGGTCGATGTACCCTCAACTGCAACCGACAAGGCATTTATTTCAAAAGGCTGCTTATTTTCAGGTGTTAATACGATTTCACCGGTGACTACAACTGCCGACCCGACGTTTAATGAAGCAATTTCGTCGTAATTCTTGATTTTGTCACGTTCGAAAACAACCTGAACACCCTTAAAGCAGCTTCCGTCATTAAGGTCAATAAATCCAAAGGATTTTGAATCTCTTATTGACCTTGTCCAACCGCCGACAGTTACTCTTTGTCCGTTTGAAAGTGCCGAATCACCGTATAAATTCTTAATTAAATCTCTTTTCATAACTATCACCTTAAACATAGTTTTACCCGCAAAACAAAATTTTTCGGATGAAAACTATTAATTCTCAGCATCGAATTCTAAAATGTCTAAATAAGCATAAATATGAGCAAAACTATTATATTGCATTTCATATAAGTACCATTGACCGTCTATCTTAACTGCAAGCATTCTTTGAGAATAAGTTTCTGTATCATCATCACCATCGATTTCAACATCAAATCTCACACGATATGCAGAGTCAATTTCTACTTCTTTATACCCGTATTTTTCTTCAATTTTATCCAAAAACAAATCTGCAACCGAGGGTGAAACATATTTAATATCGCGAATTTCAAACGAAACAAAAATATCATCGCCAAAACGATTATCCATTTTTGTGCTGCGTCTTTTGTAAAGCCCTTCAGAAGTAAAAATAAATGATTTTACTTCTTTCTCGATTTCATCATCATAAACGTCAGGATAAAGCTCCTCTAAGACATCCGTATCACCAAGATAAATTGCATCTACATAATTACCAACTACTGTTTTTATATTGCCACGTTCAACGAAGTATAGAATAGTACATGTTACAACGATTACCAACAAAAGAAATATGGCAACAAACCATTTAAACCAAGCTATCCTCTTTTTATTTATATTATCAATCACATTTGCTTGAGCCGGCGCCTCATCCGGCACAGTAGTTTTCATAGACTCGGTTACCATTTTATCATTAGAACCGACAGCGTTGTTCAAATTGAAGCTTCTATCTGCTTCGTTTTCAATTTTACTACCGCAGGAAGCACAAAACAATGCTCCTTCCCGAATTTTACTTCCGCATTTTTCACAAAAATTCGCCATAAATTTTTCCTTTCTAAAAAGCCCGTGAAAAGTCAAGCTTTTCACGGGCAATTAACAAAAAACCTGATAGTTTAGAATATATACCACTCGCCGTCAATCTTTAAAGCATTAAAGGTTTCTTCTTCGGTATCCTCGTCATCATCACCCTCAATGGTGAACTCAACCTCAATCTCATAGCCCTCAGTAATAGACTTTTTAGAAATACCCATTTCCTTAAGCCCATCCTTAATTTCGTCAAGGTCATCCTTATCAATCTTATCTTCGTCTGTAACTTTATAGCTAACCTTTATGTCCTTACCGAATTCATCTTCCAGACTATCCTTTTCATCCTCCCACTGCTCTTTAAACTGCTCTTTAAATTCCTTCTTAGTAATATCCATAGAATCAAGCATTTTATCGAGCATATCATCAGGAATAAGTTCCAAGTAAGCGTCATAATCACCATAGTAATTTGCATCTACATATCTGTCAATAGCCTTTTCATAGCCACCGCCAAAGATTAAGCAAAGCACTACTATTAAAGCGACAACGCCTGCGACTGCACCTAAAACGATACCCAAAAATTTCTTATCACTCTTGCACTTATCAATAAAAACAGTAGCGCCCTTTTTGACAGCAGCAACGGCAACGTCAGCAGGTGTCGTATCGGCTGCAGGAGCAGCCTCCTCTGCCTTAGGTGCCAAATTTACACCGCAGTTAGAACAAACAACTGCATCATCCTGTAATTCAGTTCCGCAATTACCACAAAATTTACTCATAAATATACCTCCGAAAAGAAAGTTTCAATACCAAAATTTTACCATAATCAGTTTAATTTG